>JAILSA010000199.1 GCA_024697885.1 Eubacterium sp.
TAAGTCCTGGGCGTCTGCCAATTCCGCCACACCAGCGCTGTCATGTAAGTTTTCAAAACTCACTATATGCTATTATACCAAAAAAGTTATGAATTTCAACCTCCTATCCCATAATCCTCTCTTCCGCAGGATGGTCAAAAATCTCTATGCCAGAACTTCCATTGCTGGCCCCTGTTCCCGTGAGCTTCACGGTCCAGTAGTGTTTACTTCCCTGAGCGTCTAAATCTTCTTTTACAAAATCCGGCAGATAGAACTTGCGATTGCTGGTCCAATCCATTTTAAAATCGTCCACATGAGTTATGGTCCATTGATCCTTGTAATAGGTATAAACGTAAGGGCTCTCCTCCCGGTTGTAGTAAATAAAATAGTCCAACTTGTAGGCTTCCCTGCCAACCTTTTTATTTTCCTCCGTGTACCAGCGGTCTTTTTGTAAAAGGATGGTTCCATCTGGAAGAATGCCCGGGTAGTAGTCGGCAAAACCCCAAAGAACCACGAAATCCTGACCCTTTTCTCCAGGTCCCTCCACTCCAGCTAACTTGGTCACCCGGTCAAGAAGGGTTTGCCTGGTCTTGTCCCCTGTTTGATTTTCCTGGGCCCCGTAGCAAATGTCTATGTCCTCCTGGCTGGCATAGAGCTCGCTCAAAACTGACTGGGAGGCGTTGTAGAGGCCTCTTGCCCGGGGCAAATTGCTCTCTGCCCTGGTCTTTGTCACATATTTTACGGCATAAGAGGCCAAAACTCCGCAAATCACAGCTAGGATTAAAATAGCAATGCAGAGCTCTAACCTGGTCAGTCCCCTATTGTCTGGTTTTTTTCTCATATGCATCCCCCTGTACTTACTTTAAGATGTCTCTGGCCTTCTGAATTTCCTGAGGCTCTAGTCCCTTGCCGGAAAATCCTGCCTTCTCTAAGAGCTCAATCAGATCTCCCGCCTCATCCTCATTCCAGTTCACAGTCTCCTGGCCCTGCAAGAATTCTACCTGGGACCTGTAATTTTGACAGGTCTTCAGGTCTGGGTAGGTCTTCTCCCATTTTTTTAATTTTTTTCCGTAGGTCATGAGCAGGCGGTCATTTTCGTCTGCCCGGGCATAGGCCCTCCAGTTTTTCACTGGTTTTATCAGGAAAAATACCAAGATTCCAAAGGCAAAAACAATAGCTATAACTCCAAAGATGGACACAAATCCTGTTTGGAAGGAGTTGTTAAATCCCAAGGCCCCTCCTGTCTCCGTCTGACTCGCTCCCGAGTTAGAATCATTGAAAAGCTTCATCAGTCGCTGAATCAGGCTCATTTGGCTTCCCTCCTCCTCTGTGGAGTAAGGGGTCACATCCGCCGGCATCCATCCCTGATTGCTATCGTAGATCTCGCACCAGGCGTGGGCATCTGCATCCAGGACATCAACTGAAACCACTGTCTCATTGTTTACTGGCTTGTAGCCCTTGTAGTAGTCCTTGGCCTTCAAGTCCTCTCTGGCTTTACCCTCTTCAGAAATATCGGATGGGTCAATGGCGTAGCCCTCCACATACCGGGCCGGTACCCCCATATGGCGAAAGGCCAAGGTGGCGGCGGAGGCAAAGTGAGCACAGTAACCCTTGCGATTTTTCTCCAGAAAGTACTCAACAAAATCCTCCCCTTCTGGTGTGGCTCCCGGACTTGTGGTATAGGGGATATTTTCCTGAAAATAAGCCGTTAGCTTAATGGTCATATCCCTAGGGGTATCCCCCTCCTTAAGGCCTGCCTCCTGGCAGAGCTTACTCACGGCCTCGTAGTCCTGTTCAGGCACCTCAAGCCAGTCTTTTGGCTTATCCAGGGATACATTGTCTCTGTCAATCTTCTTCTCAGTCCTGTCAAAATACTGATAAAAGGTATATCTGGCTATCTCATATGGCATAACATATTTGTTGACATCCTGGGAATAATAAGGGAGAAAAAGCTGGTTGACCGAAGCCACATTTACCACATCCACCCTGCCCATGGCAGCGGCTTCCTCCCCCTTATCATACAGACTTTTAATAAATTTGCTGGTGCCATCCTTTTCCATTTCAGTATCATTACGCCAGTAATTACCTTGAGGCATATAGTAAGCCCCCTCAAAATTCTTGAGGTAGAAGCGATTATTGTCATAGGGCAGGTAGGTAATAGTTAAGTCCGTCTCGTAGTCCAGATTGATGGAGCTGACACCTCCGAGCTTACCACTAGACATACCTCCTGTATTTTCATATCGGTTAAAAAATCCCATGATTCCCAGTGTCATGAAGGTCTTCATTTCTTCGTTGCTGACCTGCTTGAGGACACTTTTTTCATCTTTAAAGAGATAGGAAGACCGGGGAATAAGCAAATTGGCCGCCGTCAAAAGCAGGAGAATCACCAAGAGGGAGCCAAGGATTCCCTCTCCTAAGGTCCTAGCCGCGTAGACATATTGAATGAGATTTTTCTTGGGCAAAAACTCATAGACCTGGTTGCTTCGGGTCAGGTGATAGTGGCCATTGCCGTGAATGGCAAAGCAGGTCAAAATGCCGGCAAGAAGCATAATCACATACAAAAGCCCCGGCTCCTTGTCCACATACATAGGGAAAAATAGGACAAAAAAACAAACTACCGTAATCCAGAAATACTGCATGCGGCGGGAAATAAACACATTCATAAGAACACAGGCAACCCATCCGGTATAACACATGGACACCGTAACCGCCAGGTACTGATCTTCCACAGAAATGGCATACTGTTTCATGGCGCTGGTATCGAAGTAGATGGAAGCCTCCTTGCCCAACTTATTCAGAGTGGACAGCATTCCCGAGCTGATGTAGGTTCTCAAGTTGACTCCAAAGTAGAGGAGGACAAAAAACATGAGAATGTATCCCAGGTTTTCCCAGAGCTTGCTGTAGTAGAGAAAACTACAAAAAACAGCTCCCGCAGCCACCACCAGGTTAATCACCAAATAGTTGGCGGGAATCTCCAGGGAGGTCAGGTAAGATCCCATAATTCCCATCACTACCAAATAGACAAAGGCAGCCTTCAAAAGCAGGGTAAAAGACCTGCTCTCCTCCTGCTTCCAAAGATCTGGTCGGATCAAAACTCCCTCGGAAATCTCAATATCCTCTTGTATGTTTTTTTTCTTCCGTCTTATCATAAATTTTTCATCTCCGCCACGCAGGCATTGTCTCTCATCTCAATTTCCAAGTAGTGTTCCATAAAAGGAAAACTGGCTTTTAGGAAGGTCCTACTGGCATCTCCCCGCCTCAAGGACTGGGCCAGACCCAAAATACTGGCAAAGGCCTCCTCCATACTGGATCGGCTGGAAAAACGAAATTCCTCGTAGACCTTTTTGCCACTGTTCCAGGCCAAAAAGCAGACAGGCTGCTGCATGTCCACAAAGGCCAGTCCCACACCATAGGCATAGGACAACTCCTTTTTCAAAAGCTCCTTGGTCCGGTCAAAATTCAAGACCAAAACCAGCTCGGAGCCAGCCACGCTGACCCTCTGCTTGACCATGAGTTCATCCTCCTTGGCCGAAAGCTTCCAATGAATATCTCGAATCCGGTCTCCCGGAATATACTTGCGAATTTCACTGATTTCGGAAAAGTCATTTCCCCTCTCCTTGCTCTCCTCCGTCTCTCTGGCCCCTGCCAAATACTGGCTGGCCGGAAAACCTTCCTCCTTTTCCCCGTAAGGAATGGAATAAATCTCCTGGTCCACCTGAATTTTCCTCTTGAAACGAACAATGCCCAAAAGGTCCTGGAGGCAGATCTGGTCCGCCTCAAATTCAAACCGGCCCAAATCCAAGAGCTCCAAGGGAAGACGCAGCTTGGTCTTGCCGTGAATGCGGACGGGCATAGACAAAGAGATGGTCTTTTCATTTTCCAAAAAACAGTTTCTAATGTGTAGCTGAATCTGGCTGTCTAAGACTGGATACCAGCAGGGATTATCCATGCGAAACTCCAGGGGCACCCGGTCTCCACAGGCAATTCGACTGGCGCCGGCCCCCAAGGAAGGCTGGATTTTCTTACAGGTCAGGTAAACTCCCACCAGGGACAGGACCGGCAAAAGGGTCATGACAAAGCTTGTCATCAGCCAAAAATAGTTTCTCATATAGAAGAGAAAAAAGTAGTCGGCCAAGAGAAAAAGCCCGTATGCAATTGTCCGAATGGGACGAACCTGAACTTGAATTTTTTCCTCCATAAACCCTCCTAGTTCATCCTTCCCATGCGGGGACTGTTGACCTGGCCGAGAACCACCCGAATGCAGTCCGCCGGTGACTTACTCTCCGCCAGGGCATAAGGACTTAGCTTAACCCTGTGGCCCAAAACCTCTGCTGCCACATTTTGCACATCCTCCGCCGTAACAAAATCTCTCCCCTCCAAGAAGGCCATGGCCCTGGACATGCGAAGAAGAGCGATGGTGCCTCGTGGGCTGGCTCCCTGGGAAAAGAGTTCATGATCCCTGGTCTTTTCCACCAGTGATACCATGTAGTCGTATAGGTCATCGTGGACAAAAATCTCCGCCACCTGTTTTTGCACTCCCAACAAGGTTTCCTTGGACAAGACAGCTTCTAGGTCTGAAATCTTGTTCCAAACCTCCCCCTTCAGAAGGGCCACTGCGTCCTGGTGAGCCGGATAACCCATGGAGACGCAAATCATAAAGCGGTCCAGCTGAGAGTCTGGCAAACTCTGAGTTCCGGAGGCTCCCGTTGGATTCTGAGTAGCAATTACCACAAAAGGATTAGGCAATTTTCTAGTGACACCCTCCACGCTGGCCTGGCGCTCCTCCATAACCTCAAGAAGGGCCGACTGGGTCTTTGGGGAGGTACGATTTAACTCA
>JAILSA010000209.1 GCA_024697885.1 Eubacterium sp.
GGCAGTGATATATATGCCGGATGTGACAGAGGAAATGACTCAGGCCAGCTATTGGTCTGCCAAGACGCAAAACAGCCATGTTACCATTGCTGACCAGAGCGGGGTGGAGGACTTCAACAAAAAGGCCATAGCCACAGAGGGAACCCACTTGCTTGATTTGAAGGAGTATGCCATCAGTTTTGATGGAATCTCCCTTAGCCAGAAACTTTTGGCGGCGGAAAAAGAGGAGCTGACGGCTAAGATCGGTAAGTGGTATGACAATCAGGGGCAAACAATTACCGAGGAATATGTTAAGGAAATCTACGAGAATGTGGAGAATTCCCAGGCGACCAGTCAGGATCAGGTTCAGTACGCGGTGGTGGTAAAGCCTTCCGTCCTTCGGGCCTATCCCACAGACAAGGCCCTTTTAGATGACCCGGGAGACTCTGATTTTGACAATCTCTACCTGTCAGGGGTAAGAGTCAATGAGCCACTTCTGATCCAGTCCACATCCAAGGATCAAAAATACTATTACGTCCAATCAGAGTCCTGTCCGGGCTGGATTTTGGCGGAGGATATAGCCGTTTGCAAGAGTCGGGACCAATGGCTAGATGCCTGGGATTACAGCGGTTCTACTCTTGTAGTATACGATGACAAGATCTACACAGAGGACTCCAATACCAACCCGGACACAGCCAATCGCAAATTGACCATGGGAACCAAACTTCACCTGCTGATAGATTCTCAGGTGCCAGTGGTGGACAATGAAAATATTGGGGGTGCCCTAGGGGTGGTAGAGGGAACGAACCGAGCGGCCTACAACAATTATATAGTCTATCTCCCTGTGAGAGGAGAGGATGGAAGCTACGAAAAGCAGCTGGCCTTTATCTCCCAGAGCGCCAAGGTAAAGGAAGGATTTTTACCTTTAACAGTAGAGAATATTTTGGGTGTGGCCTTTGAGGCCCTGGGCAATACCTACGGCTGGGGAGGCATGCTGTCCTCCAATGACTGCTCGGGCTATGTGAGAGATGTCTATGCATGTTTTGGTATAAAGCTGGCTAGAAATACTACCTGGCAAATGGCCATGCCTGTAAAAAATTATGATTTGTCGCAGATGTCAGACCAGGAAAAGAAAAACTGCCTGTCTGGTTTGCCGGGGGGAAGCCTCCTGTATTTTAAGGGGCATGTCATGATGTATTTGGGATGCCAAGACGACAAGTACTATGTCATCAGTTCCACCAGCACCATTATGGACCCGGATGGCAGCGGCAAGCAGAGGGCCAGGGGAGTCATCATCAATACCCTTGATACCAAGCGGGCCAATGGCAATAGCTGGCTGACAAGTCTGATTGATGTGAGAATTCCATTTTTGGGGGAGAATTCCACTATGCCGGAGATGACAGATTGGGGAATGCCCCTTCAGCCGTCTTCCAGGGAGGGACTAAAGATAAAAGACAGTGGCAACACCTATACCATCACTTCTGTTGAGGAGTCCAAGAGGACAGTGGCCCTGACCAAGGCAGCCACCGGCAAAAAGACCATAAAGATTCCAAAGACCATTACCAGAACCCTTTATTATCAGGGAGTGGACAATAAGTATGAGACCTATAAGGTGACCAAGATTGGGAAAAAGGCCTTTGCCAGGAACAAGAAGGTAAAAAAGATTGTTCTTGGGGAAAATATTAGTCAAATCGGCAAGTATGCCTTCTCAAATTGCAAAAAGCTTAGGAATCTGGTGATCAAGACCAAGAAGTTAAAAAAATCAGGTCTGACCAAAACATCTTTGAAGGGGATTTCTAAGAAGGTGAAAATCAAGGTGCCTAAGGGAAAGAAAAAAGCCTACACCAAATTGTTCAGGAAGAAAGGCTTGGGGAAAAAAATAAAAATTAAAGTATGAAAGTGAGCATAGAATAGACAGAAAGCCTCTCAGTAATTTGCTGAGAGGTTTATTTTTTTTTTATGATTATAATCATCTAATTAGTTGTCTAACACTTATTTTTGTTGTATAATATTCATATGATTTGCTTTACCGATTTTATTTTTTTGGTAAAAGTAGACAAAAATGGAAGTGGAGGGAAGGAAAATGATAAAAAACGCAAAAGTTGGAACAAAATTAATGATGATCTTGATCCCCTTGGTCGTTATTGTTGTAGCAGCGACGATTGGTCTGAGTATCACAGATATGAATACTCTGAAAGAATCCAAGAGCATTTATTACACAGAAATCGATGGTATTCAGAGTGGTTCCATTACAGCTGACCGTGATTTATATCAGGCTCTGGTGGCTGTGACAGAGGCCATGGCAAAAGGAAATTCATCGGAAGAACTAGCTACAAACCAAGCGGATTATAAGGAAAATTATGATCAGGTTATAGAGGGTATAGCTGCAATCAGAGGTTTGTATGAGTCTGATTCCTATCTATACAATGATTATAGAATTGAAGGACAGTCAGATTCTTGTGCCGATCTCTTGGCCGCGTTTGAAAATGGTGTAAAGGCATGGGATGCCACAGTAGTTTTTAGCGGTACAAGTGCAACTCACGATGAGGCGGCATTTTCAACTGCCAGAGAATATCTGAACCAGCTTGAGGATATTATGGTTGTATATGCCGAGTACCAGGACGAGAAACTTACAGCAGAGCAGAACAGAATGATTGTCAGTGCAGTTGTTCCCGTTGTTATTGTATCTGTGCTGGTTGTATTATTCGCACTCTTGGTAATTCGAAATATCAAGTTGAATCTTTTGAATGTAGAGGAAGACCTTGAAACCATGTCCAAGAAGGATTTGGCTGCTCATCCACATGAATCCCAGGCCAAGGATGAGCTTGGAGAATTGGCGAGGTCGACGGTGGTTCTCCACGATGAGCTCTACAATATTATTTATCAGATCAATACAGCTACTGAGGATATGTCAACCATCGGTAAAAATATTATGGAGATGGCCAATATCAGTAACGATCAGGTAATTGCAGTTAGCAATGCAGTCAATGATATGGCTAAGACAGCGACTCAGCAGGCAGAGGATGTAACAGGACTCTCCTCCGATATGATTCATGTTCAGTCCATGATTGAAAAGAGTGGAGAAGCTTCCCAGCATCTGTACGATGCCAGTGGCAGAATTGACAATGTTACCAATGAGGGTATGGATGTGGTATCCAATTTGACAGATGTAACCAAGGAATCACTTCTTGCCTTTAATGATATTTTCGACATCCTGGGAGGAATTTCCTCTAGTGCAGACAAGATCAGTCAGGCATCTTCCCTGATTACAGATATTGCAAGTCAGACCAACCTCTTGTCTCTGAATGCATCGATTGAGGCGGCTAGAGCGGGAGAGGCCGGCAAGGGCTTTGCCGTAGTAGCTGAGGAAATCAGGCAGTTGGCAGAGCAGTCTGCTCAGTCAGCAAATACCATTAATGAGATGTTAGATGAACTCCACAATGCTACCGAGAGAGCTGACAGACAGAGCACCGTGGTTAGAGATTGTGTAAATGCTCAGAATGACAGTGTAAATACAACTCAGAACAAGTTCCAGGATATCGTTAAGGTAATCAAAGAAGTTGATCTGGAGATTCAGAATATTATGAGTGTGAACGATGAGGTTAAGAGAGACTTCGCTCACGTAAATGATTTGGTATCTAACCTGTCTGCATCCGCTGAAGAAAATGCGGCAAGCAGCGAGGAGATTGCAGCTACTGCTGAGAGCATCCGAGAGAGCATCGGCAATGTAGATGCAAGCAGTAAGGATATTAATGCTACAGCAGAGAACTTGGTAGAGATTGTAAAACAGTTCCGCTTAAGCGAGTAAAATCGGCTGTCTACAAGAGTAGAATAACTCAGAAATCCCACAGGCCCTGCCTTTTTAGGCGGGAAACCCTGGGATTTCTTTTTTTTGGACAAAAGCGGTCCCCTTATGTATAATTAAAAATATGATTACTATGACAGAGAGGAAGATTAAGATGAAAGTTTTGATGTTAAATGGAAGTAGAAGACCCAATGGCTGTACCAATGAGGCCTTAAAGCTGGTGGCAGCCTCCCTGCAGGAGGAGGGCATTGAGTCCGAAATCCTTTTTGTGGGCCAGGATGCCATTAATGGGAAATTAAAGGAGTCCCTCCTTAATCTCAAGGAAAAATGTGGACAGGCAGATGCCTTTGTTTTTGGAGCACCTGTTTACTATGCCTCACCTACAGGGGAAATCCAGATTATATTGGACCGACTCTTTGGCATGGCCAAGGAAGAGCTGAGATGTAAGCCGGCAGCCCTTGTGACCTCTGCTCGCCGGGGGGGAACCACATCCACCCTGGATGTGCTTGCCAAGTACCCTACCATCAATGAGATGCCAGTTATTTCTGCCAACTACTGGACCATGGTTCACGGCTCAAATCCGGAGGATGTAATGAAGGACTTAGAGGGTGTGGCAGTTATGAAAAATCTTGGTAAGAACATGGCCTGGATTTTGAAGTGCATTGAGGCCGGCAAAAAGGCTGGCATTCACAAGCCAGAGGTAATGGATAAGCCACAGACAAATTTTGTCTGAGACAGCCGTCCGGCAGGACTCGCGAGCGAGTCTTGACGTCATGACAAAAGTGATTAGGAGATTTGGAAATTGAGATTTAAGGAATTTGGAATCAAAAAAGATATTGTCAACGCAGTTCGCAAGGCGGGTTATGAGGAGACGACTCCCATTCAGGAACAGGCCATTCCTCCTATTATGGAAGGAAGGGACGTCTTGGGATTGGCCCAGACAGGAACGGGAAAAACGGCGGCCTTTGCCCTGCCTATTTTAAATGGGGTAGAATTTCGCAAGAGGCCCAGAGTGAGAGCCCTGATTTTGACCCCTACCAGGGAACTGGCCATTCAGATTTTCGACAATTTCAAAAAGTATGGAAGATATTTGGATTTAAGGACGGCCTGCCTCTATGGGGGAGCCAAGAAGGGAAAGCAGTTAGAGCAGCTTAAGAGGGGAGCGGACATTCTTGTTGCCACCCCGGGCCGCCTAATTGACCTCTATCAGGAGGGCATGGTGGACCTTAATTCTGTGGAATACTTTGTCCTAGACGAGGCGGACCGTATGCTGGACATGGGATTTTTGCCAGATGTAAAAAAGATAAATGAATACATTCCGCCAAAGAGACAGATGATCATGTTTTCTGCCACCATGGGAAGGGACGTGGAAAAACTGGCAGATAAACTCCTGAGGGACCCGGTGAAAATTCAAGTGGACCCGGAGAACCGACCTGCAGATACGGTGGACCAGCACTTGATTTACTGTAAGGGAGAGGACAAGGATCAGGTTCTTATTTCCTTTTTGCAAACGGAAATTGCCGGCCCGGACAACCAGGACCTCCCTCGCAAGGAGAGAAAAAATGCCATTGTCTTTACCAGGACTAAGAGAGGGGCAGACCGCCTGGATAAGGCCCTGAAAAAGGCCGGTCTAAATCCTGCCTGCATACACGGCGACAAGACCCAGGGACAGAGAAAGGACACCCTGGATCGTTTTCGGACAGGCCAGATGTTAATTCTTGTGGCCACAGATGTGGCGGCCAGGGGCTTAGACATTCCCAAACTCAATTTTGTCTTTAACTACGACCTGCCAGATGAGGCGGACAATTATATTCATAGAATTGGAAGGACTGGTCGTGCCGGCCAGAGGGGAAATTCCTACACCCTCTGTTGCCAGGACGAGTTGGACAGGCTCTACCAGGTGGAAAAACTTTTGGGAGAACAGATTCCAGAGTTTGAGACCCCCTGTTCGGAGGTTTTGGACCGAAGCATCAAGCCGCAGGTCAAGGAAAAAAAGAAGACAGAGAGAAAACCCTACAGACGCAAGAGAGGAAGATACTAATGTTAAAACTAATTTCTTGGAATATAGATTCCCTAAATGCAGCCCTGACCTCAGATTCAGCTAGGGCGGAGCTGTCTAGAAATGTCTTAAATACAATAAAAGAAGAGGGGGCGGACCTGATTGCCATTCAGGAGACCAAACTGCCTGTGACAGGACCTTCTGCCAAGCATAGGGAGGAGCTGGAAAAATATTTTCCCGGCTACCAGGTTCACTGGATTAGCTCCCAGCCACCGGCCAGAAAGGGCTATGCGGGAACTATGATTTTGGCCAAAGACTCCCTAGAAGTCAAGGCTCACAGTCCTCAGATCGGGGCCCCGGACACCATGGACCAGGAGGGAAGACTTCTGACCCTGGAACTGGAGGGTTTTTACTTTGTCAATGTCTATACACCAAATGCGGGAGACGGGTTAAAGCGCCTGAAGGAAAGACAGGTTTGGGACCAGTGCTATGGCCAGTACCTGGCTGATCTGGACAAGAAAAAACCAGTCATTGCCTGCGGAGATTTTAATGTGGCCTATCAGGAAATCGACCTGGCCAACCCAGACAGCAACCACATGTCGGCAGGATTTACAGACCAGGAGCGTGAGGGATTTGGCAAGCTCCTGGACCGGGGCTTTGTGGACAGCTTCCGCCACCTCCATGGAAACGTGGAAAGAGTTTACTCCTGGTGGGCCCAGAGGGTCAAAACCAGTAAGGTAAACAACACGGGCTGGAGAATTGACTACTTCTTAGTCAGCGACCGGATTAAGGACCAGGTAAAAAAATCAGAGATGTTGGACTCCGGCCCAAGACAGGACCACACACCTTTGATTTTGGAGATAGAGTTGTAAAATTTCAAGGAAAGGTCTAAAATAACTTTTGACGACAGTGGAAAGGAGACCAGTATGAAATCAACATTAAAGAGAACCTGGGCAGAAATCGATTTGGATGCCCTGTCCTATAACTATAATAAAATCAGGAGCCATATCGGGCCTGATGTGAAATTTTTGGGAGTGGTAAAGGCAGATGCCTACGGCCACGGAGCTGTGATTGTGGCCAGAAAACTTCAGGATTTGGGGGCGGACTACCTGGCTGTCAGCAGTATTGACGAGGCCATGGAACTCAGAGTCAACGGCATTACCATGCCTATTTTGATTTTGGGACATACCCCTAGAGAGCAGGTAGACCGTTTGATTTGCTTTAACATTACCCAGGCTGTAACCTGTGAGGCCAAGGCCCTAGAGTACAGCCAGGAGGCTGTGAAGTACGGTGGCAAGTTAAAGGTTCACATTAAGGTGGATACAGGAATGTCCCGTCTGGGCTACATCTGTGAGGGAGATTATTTTGAGCACGGTGTCCAGGGAATCATCCATGTCTGCGGCCTGCCAGGGCTAGAGACCGAGGGGATTTTTACCCACTTTGCCGTGTCCGACGAAGAGGGGGCTGAGGCCAAGGCCTACACAGACCACCAGTTTAAGCTTTTTACCAGTGTAATTCAGGAAGTGGAAAAAACTACTGGCCACAAGTTTAAACTCCGCCACTGCGCCAATACAGGTGCCACTACCCGGTATCCTAACACCTACTTGGATATGGTTCGCCCGGGCCTTTTGCTCTATGGTTACGGCGAATTTGCCAAGGAGTTGGGACTAAAACCTGTTATGACTATGAAGACAGGTGTCAGCACCATTAAGATTTATCCAAAGGAAACCAAAATCAGCTACGGTGGTCTCTACGAGACGGACAAGCAGAGGAGGATCGGTGTTATTCCCTATGGTTATGCCGATGGATTTTGGCGCTGCCTCTCCAACCGTTACAGCGTTATGACGAAGGAGGGACCGGCCCCTGTTCGCGGAAGAATTTGCATGGATATGTGCATGATAGATTTGACGGATATGCCTGGGGTAGATGTGGGAAGCGAGATCGAGATTTTTGGCCCCCACAACCCAATCGAGGACATGGCGGAAATGGCCAATACCATTCCTTATGAAATCTGCTGTGCTGTCAGTCGAAGAGTCCATCGAGTTTACTTAGAGGGCGGCCAGGTTGTCCACAGGGAGTTAATGCTTAGAATGTAATGTTAACCATCAGAACAAATTAGGTTGACATTTTATTGAAATAAACCTATACTTGGAAGGTACCTAAGGGTGCCTTCTTTTTTTGAAAAAATTTACATTGGCAAGGAGGATGGAACATGGAGCAAAGGGAAGTTGAAGAGATAAGAGACCAGATCATAGGGGGACAAAAGATTAGTCGCCATCAGGCCCTGAGACTGCCTGAGGCAGACCTAGAGGACTTGTGTCAGGGGGCGGATAAAATTCGCCAGGCCAGGTGTGGAAAAGGCTTTGACCTGTGCTCTATCATTAGCGGCAAGGGTGGCAGGTGTTCCGAAAATTGTAAGTTTTGCTCCCAGTCCTCCTGCAGCAGGGCCCAGGTAAAATCCTTCGCCTTTCGGGACCCGGAACAAATCCTTGCAGATGCCCTCCACCACTACCAAAAGGGCATCCGACGCTACTGCATGGTGACCTCCGGAAGGGCGCTGACAGACA
>JAILSA010000218.1 GCA_024697885.1 Eubacterium sp.
GACGTGATAGAGGATGCTGACATGTGGCGTGAGGTGCTGCGCATCATCAACGATGCCACGGTAGAGGGACTTATGCAGTCGCATGTGCCTACGCTTGAAGATAACTTCTTGCGAGAGCTGCGCCACGGCAATGAAGTGTTCAGTGCCTTCAAGGTCCACGCCATGGACAAGGAGATGCAGCGTCTGCTTATTGACGAGAGTGGTAAACTGAAGCCGTTTAGCAAATGGCGTGACGACGTGGAGAAGATAGCGAGCCATCAGTGTGGCGCATGGCTCCGTACGGAGTATGACACTGCCGTGATACGTGCCCACAACGCTGCTGACTGGAAGGAGTATGAGCGTGACAAGGACATCATGCCTAACCTGCGATGGATGCCTACCACAAGCGGCGAACCTGAGGCGAAGCACCGTTCTTATTGGCTGCGCAGGGTGAACCTGCCGGTAGATCATCCGTTCTGGAACGAGCATCACCCCGGCGACCGATGGAACTGCAAGTGTACGTTGGAGCAGAACGACGAGCCGATAGTGCTGCCACCCTCTGACGGCAGTGACAGCAGTGCCACACCACACCGTGGACTGGAAAACAATCCTGGAAAGGACGGACACATCTACAATGATACGCACCCTTACTTCCCTAAGTCATGCAATGAGTGCGCTGCATACCGTGCCAGCGGTCTGAAGAACCGTCTGAAGCTGTTGTTCAGGAATCAGAAGAAGAAGGACTGTCATCATTGCACCAGAATTGACGCTGTTGTAAACAAGATAAGCGGCGACATTGATGCAAAGAATATATTCGCCAAACTGTCAAATCTTTCTGGTGCAGAATATATTCGCCAGCTACGTCAACTCACTGAGCTAAAAATATACAAGAGAGTTGAAAAAGATATATTGTCCGCAATTAACGAGGACAGTTCTGACTACGCTAATCTTTTAGCAGGAGCAAGAAAAGCAACAAAGTACGGGTATAAAGTATATATTCTGCCAAATCCAAAAGGTGTTCGGAGTGCAGACTACATATTCTCACGTAAAGGGATATATAAGATGTACGACCTGAAAACCATTACAGGAACAGGTTCTATTGGAAGCAGACTGAAAGAGTCGGTTGGACAAACGAACAGAGTATTCCTTAATCTGTGCACGACTTACCCAACTAACAGAATGGCCACTGAAATCAAACAATACTTCGAAATGAACAACGAAGCTTTGGAAGTTCTTGTTGCAGTAGGTAAGAAAATGGTGTCAGTAGATGGAGACTTTATAACAAGTCATAACTATTATAAACTATTCAGAAAAATGGTAGAGCAATAAAAAAAGCTGTCCAAAGACAGCTTAGATGGGGCGGCCCGATAAAGTTCCAACCCCCACGCATACTCAGCGGGTAGTCATTGAAGACGCTACAAAGTTACAAACAATATTTTAAACCGCCAAATAAAATAGAAAAAAAATGAAAGAAATCATCAAAAAAGCAATAAAATGGTTTAGTGAGAGCCACAGATGGCAGCACCTGGTACTTGCTACGGTGATAGGCATCTGGGCTGACTCATGGTACTGCACGCTGCTCACAGGAGCAGGCGTGGCAGGCGCACTGGAGTTCAAGGACACGCAATATGGCAACAAGTGGGACTGGGTGGACTTCCTACTAACCATGACAGGTGCCGCTATAGGCCACTGCATACGTACAATCATAATACAGTAACAGATGGAAATAACAATTCAGCAACTCTCTGCCATAATGCCAAACGCAGAGAAGAACATACAAAGCAACCGCAACTGGTATAAGGACGGTAAGCCCATGACCATAGCAGAGGCAGTCATGCAGCTCAACCGCTATGCCAAGGAGTGCGGCATCACGACACCGCTGCACTGGGTACACTTCCTTGCCAACGTAGCAGTGGAAAGCGGTTGCCTGCGCCACTCAGAAGAGAACCTCAACTACTCTGCCAAGGGACTGCGCACCGTATGGCCGGCACGCTTCATCACCATAGAACAAGCCAAGCAGTATGCCTACCAACCCGAGAAGATAGCCAACCACGTATATGCCATGCGCATGGGCAACGGCAGTCGTGACAGCGGCGACGGCTGGCGATACAGAGGCCGCGGTCTGATAGGCTACACCGGCAAGGCCAACTACATGGAATACGCCAAATGGTGCGGCTATGACGTTGTGAAGCAGCCGGACCTGTTGGCAGGACGCACAGGAGCATTCCGCAGTGCAGCACATTTCTTCGCCAAGAACTGCCTCGCCATGGCAAACAAGGACAACGGCATGGGCATACGCCGCAGAATAAACGGCGGTCTGACAGGCTGGACGGAGTGCCAGCGTTATATTGCCAGGGCAAGACAGGTGCTGCTGTAGAAAACAACAGACCCTCCCCAACCCTCCCTGTGAGGGAGGGAGATATACACACGGTACTTAAATTCATAATCAAACGACTTGCCCCGTGCCAGGGTAGTCCCCCTCCCTCACAGGGAGGGACGGGGTGGGTCTCTTAATTCTTAACTCTTCCCATGGACAATTTCATAACCCTTACAGACTACGACGCAACGATACACCGCGAGATACTCGACTCGCTGCTGCGCACAGGTTCCGAAACCTTCGACCCGCAGATAGTAGAGATATGCGAGGACAGGGCGGTGAGCGAGATGCGCTCGTACCTTGGCAAGCAGTACGACTGCGATGCCATATTCTCAGCACGTGGTACTGACCGCCACCAGCTCATACTGATGTTTGCCATAGACATCACCGTATATCACATCTTCTGCCAGCACAACCCCTACAAGATGTCGAAGATAAGGCAGGACCGCTACGACCGCGCCATAGAATGGCTCAAGGGCGTGATGCAGGGCGACGTGACCATAGATGGCGCACCGCTGCTGCCAGAGAAGACGCTGGAACAAAACTCACGCTGGCAGATACAGAGCGATGAGGTAAGACCCACGATGCTATAGTAACACAAGTTGAGTATGTCGCTATACCATAGCGACCCCAAACAACAACAATCATGAACAAGAAAGACATCGAAAGAATCAACGACACCACCATCGTGAGAAAGACCACGGTGATAGGCTCATTCGCCTTCGGATGGCTCATAACCATTGCCGGCTTCATAGTGCCGCCGCTGGGAGTGATAGACAACTCAGTGATAATAATATTAGGCCAGGCCCTGACATACACTGCAGTGGGTGTGGGACTGAAACAGTATGGCGACATACAGAACGCCAAGATTAACCAACTGTTTGACAGTATGACAGACAATGAGGATGAGAAAAACGACAAGGCTTAGCATCATGACGACCTTTGCCCTCATGCTTGCATTACTAACAGGATGCAAGACCGTGGAGCAGGAACACATCGAGGTGCGCACAGACACCGTGCAGGTGTTCACCCATCACCGTGACAGCATCGTTCATCGTGACAGTGTGTTTACGCATGTCTATGAAAAGGGCGATACCGTTTACAGCATCACGGAACGCTGGAACGTGCGCTATATAGACCGTGTGCATACGGACACCGTATATAAGGCACGCAGTGTTGAGCAAAACCAAAAGGAAATCAAGGAGAAGGAAAAGCCATGGTGGAAGGACCCGTGGCCCATCGTGGCCGTGGTATGCCTTGCCTCCGTCGTGTATGTCGCTGTATCACAGCGACGCAAATAACAAGGAACCATGAACGAGTTAAGCAAACGCATAGAAGCCATGCGCCGCCAGATAGAGCGTGAGGTGACCGACCGCCTGCCGCGCAAGGTGGCGATAGTGGCAAAGAACCACTTCACGCAGAACTTTCGTGACGGTGGTTTTACGGACGGAGGACTGCATCCGTGGCAACGCACCAAGCGACAGCAGCAGGGCGGTCCTGACAGTCAGTATGGTCCGCTCACCTCGAGGCGCAACCACCTCATGCGCTCCATACAGACAGCTACTGCTCCAGGCAAGGTGACGATAGAGAACCCCGTGCCGTATGCAGCCATACATAACGATGGTGGTGATATCACCTCACACCCTACGGTGACGCAGCGCATGAGAAAGTATGCCTGGCACATGGTATATGCACTCAGTGGCAAGCGCAAGGGTGAACCACAGGCAGAACTACCGCCAGAGGCACAAAAGTGGAAGGCATTGGCACTGACCAAGAAGACAAGGCTGACAGTCAAGGCTCACATACCGCAGCGTCAGTTCATAGGCGACTCAAAGGAACTGAGAGAGAAGGTCAGCCGTCTTATTGTAGAATCAATGGAGAGGATAAAGAAACTCATAAATTAATAATGCATAATTCATAATTCAAAATTATGTAATAACTCATAACTCACAACTTAGAACTTAGAACTACGATGGAGAATATACTTTGCAACATCATCCAGCGCATAGCCGAAACTATGCCTGACATAAGCACCGTGGACGAGGACTACGGACAACTGGAAGCTATTGACAAACAGGATATGGACACATATCCGCTGACGTTTCCTGCCGTATTGATAAGTGAGACGGAAACGGAATGGAGTAATATTGGAGACCTTGCGCAGAAAGGACAGGCAAGAATAGTGGCAAGGCTTGTTATAGACTGTTACGATGATACGCACTATGGCAGTGGTACGACGGAGGCCATCATGAACCGTGCTGACATGGCAGACAAGTTGCACAAGGCTCTGCAGGGATTCCGTCCGCTTGATGACGGTCCGCTCATACGTGAGCGCTCACGGTTCTACACATGGAGCCACGGCATAAAGGTGTATGAGCAGCACTATACCGTGACGGTCAGTCAAACAGTCCGGGAAAGAGTGGTGTCTGAACCTCCTCACACTGTTTCACTGAAGGTCGTTTCTTCGGTGCAGAGCGAAAGCCGGTGAACAACGGGCGGTCTATGCCTTTGCCGTCAACGGTATATCCTTCCTGCACCATACGGCGGACAATCTGCAGCACACGCGCCTCAGAGATAAAGAACTCCTCACGGCTAAGGCGACGGATAGCATCGTCAAAACGAAGGCGACATATTTCCGTCCAATAATAATACCGCTCAAACATACGTCGGTCGCGTTCTGTTACAAGATCTTTGTTTCTTCCTTTGCTCATAGTGTATGTGGGTTGTTTCTTGTTGCAAAGTTACTGATTTTTCCGCACATAGACATAAAAACAGGGACGTTTCAATCGAAACGCCCCTATTTTGTTGTCACATTATGATATTAAGCTGTCATTCTGCGTCAGTAACCGACAGCGGTATGGCACGCCATGCTCCCGTGTCAGCATCTTTTACTTCTGCACGGATATACTGTTTCGTGGTCGTGGGCTGGTACGCTTCCATAATTATCTGAACGCCCTCGATGAAACGCTCGTTGCCGGTCTGCTCAGCCATCTGCTTGAGCTGCAGCACGCGCGAAGCCTTCAGGTTGCCCTGCTGGTCCTTGCTGAGCAGTCGCAGGATGGTATCGACGAGCAGCTGCGTTTCGTCGTCCTTGGCAAGGCTGGTGATGTATTCCTTCACCATGGCTATGCCGTCCTCGGCAGTGTCGCGGTAGCTGTCAATGGTGTTTGCACCAAGTGTAAGGCGCATGGTGCTTGTGCTGTTGGTGAAGGTGTGTGAGAACTGTCCGCCCTTTCTGCTCATGTGCATCACTTCCTCCTTCATGCGCAGCACCTCCTTGAAGTTACCGAAGACGGTACGCTTCACCGTGGCTATCTGCTCACTGAGGCTCTGCAGCTCCGGTATGGCAGTCTCTATCTGCTCATCCACCAGCTGTGAGTATGCCTCACGGTTGTCCTTGCGCTCCTGCATATTCTGCTTGCGCTCCTGTTCTCTCTTGAAAGCCTCAAACTGAGCCTTCTCCTCTGCCGTCATCTCCACGGCTGTCATGTTCTTGTTCTCTTCCATCGTAGTTCTAAGTTTTGAATTATGAGTTATGCATTATGAATTATAAGTCATGCCTCCCTTCCCTCGTGGAGCCAGACAGTGTCTGACTCTCACTCCTCTCCTTTCTTCTTCAGCATAGCCCTGAGTTTGTTGCTCAGTTTGTCAAGTCCATCCATATCTATCTTGCGGAACTTTTTGCCGGCTATCCTCTTATCAAGGCAGAAACTGTCAACCGCTGTCCAGTCTGCCGTGTTCACTCCCCACACTTGCATCAGGTGCAGGCATTGGCTGCGCAGTCTTCTCTGTTCACTGTTTCCCTTGTGTGGTTTCTCACCTAATGAGCATTCCAGCGTGTCGCATAGCGTGTTGTACTCCCGGCCGGTAAGCTCGCGCAGACTGTCGGTCCTTCCCAGCGAGACGCTGTTCACAAGTGACCGCTTCAGTTCCTCCCTCTCTCCTACATGAGGCACGCGGTTTAGGACTGCATAGAAGCGCGAATAGTTGCGCTCTGCTGTTACTTTCTCTGTCATTGCCATATAATTATGAATTAAGAATTATGCATTATGAATTACTCTTAAAGGTCACCTTCAGATACTTGTGCCAACGTATCACACGGCTTGCCCACATCATGTCAGTGGTAATCATAACCACCTTGCCGGGGTTTTTCTCTGACTTGCGCAGGCGCATGTCGCACTCATAGCCGTGGTTAAACCAGTCTTCCACAAGCCCCTCTGCCGTGGAGCCGTCCATCAGTATGTAGATAGTGTCGCCTGGCTTATAGCTGGCAGTGATGTTGTTAAACACTCTTTCCTTGACTTTTCTGAGAACCTCGCTGTCTCGCTTTGTTTCTTCCCATTCCATTGTCATTGTAGTTTTTAGTTTTGGATTATGAATTATGAGTTGAGAATTATGTGTTACGCCTCCCTCCCTCACAGGGAGGGATGGGGAGGGTCTGTTATTCCCCAGTACTTCTCCGCTCCCTCTTTCCAGATGGTGTATTCTCCAGTCGGTCCGATGAACCGTCCCTTGCTGAATGCCCTGAAGCCTTCCACCCATATCTTCAGCGTCGCGTCATACATCACGCTCACCGCAGCCGAGCCCCTGGGGCGTTGCCCCCCGGCGTGGCTGATGAATATGAGCAGCTTGTCCTTGTGGCGTTCCTTCAGGCGTATATAGTCCTTGTATGTCATCTGTGTGTACTGAAAGGAGTCTATCACCACTATATTATAGCTCTTTCTGCGCGACAACCGTTCAGAGAGCTCACGCATTGGCTCGTTGTCAAGCAAGGCAAAACGGCTGCCTGCCTCTCCCATGCCGTGGCGCATAAGACTCTGACGCATCGTCATGCTCGCTCCTTCCTCCAGGGAGTCGTAGGCCACACGGTCATACTTCGCCAGTTCCTTGCACAGCTGCATGGTGAAACTGCTCTTGCCGTTGCCCGAATTGCCCCAGATAAACCATACACCCGTGCGTTCCGGCTCACCGAATGCGTCGTACCACTTACCTGTGAATGGAAACGTCTTGCAACGCTTGCGCAGCACCTCGCCTACTGTTAATGCTCTTCCCATAGTAAAGCTAAGTTATGAGTTTTGAATTATGCATTATGCATTATGAATTAGTATCCTGTGCACGCTTTTCTTCACGCGGCGCAAGTCGTAGTCACAGTCCTCTGCGTCACGCAGTACCTCATCGATGTCCTTGCGCTCGGTCAGTCCGTTGGCGGTACAGATGGCATACACATCATTGGGAGTAGTGTCATCCACCTCAAAGTATTTTCTGCCAATGCGGCTGTAGAACTCCTTGTAGCCTGGTTTCTCGTGGCGCAGTCCACTGCGTATGCGTTTCTTGATGTAGTCGGTGCTGAGGAATACCACTCCGCACTTATCCTCTACCTTGTTATACAGACTGATGAAGTAGTGGAATACCGATTCCGTGAGTTTGTCTGCCTCGTCGAAGATGAGCAGCGGACTGTCCATCTGTATCAGGCGTGCCAGGATTTCCTTCCACAGATCGCGCACGGTGTAGCCTTCGCCGCGTATGCCTATGGTACGGGCTATCTCTCTTACGAACTCGCCCTTGTGCAGGTCTTCCGAGCATAACAGGTAGAACACCTCGCGATGCTCGTCGGCATATACCTTGGCCGTGGTGGTCTTGCCACTGCCGGCCTCGCCTACGACCCATGTCACGTTGCATGACTGCTGGGCATCGTTCAGTGCATACGTTATTTCCTGGTATGCCCCAGTCTCCACTATCTGCCACTCCTGGTTCCTCGTGGCACCCACCTGTGCGCCCACCTTTCGCCACATGGCATCGCTGATGTTCTCCCACTTGCCTGCCAGTATGCAGCTCACCGTGCCGGCACTCGTGCCTTTCAGACTGCCTACAGCCTTGTTCTGGCTTGGATACTTCTCTACGTAAGAGCGAAGGCTCTCCGTTATCTGTTCTTTCTCTTTCAGTGTTACTTTTGTCATAATTGTATTGTTTTATGGTTGTGAATTAGTAATTATGTATTAGCATTATGAATTGTATCAGAGTTTTCCGGCAACCTTCCTCGTGTCTAAGGTTACTACGTTGTTTTCAAGCTCAGTCCAGTCTATGTTGCTTACTTTCTTCGTAACCCTGCCAATGCTCAGTTCCTCTGGCGGTCGCTCGTATTTCTTGAGCCTGCGGTCTATCTGGCGCTGCACATCGGCCTTGACTCCCTTCAGCCTTGGTGTTGACAGTCCGTGCTGCTCTGGTGCCACACCCTCTGCATGTTCGATCTCCCTTGCCACCACCTGACGTTCTATGCGGCTCTGCTCTGCCTCTTTCTGCTGGTTGCGTATGAAGAGGGCTTCACCTTCTGTCTGGTCCTGCAGCGCACGGTGGATGACCATGTATGGCTCTGCCACTCGCTCGAAGCGCAGCTCTCCTGCCTTGTCTTTCCAATACAGGCGTATGCTGCTGAAATCGTAGGGGTCATATTTCACTACGAATTTCTGCCAGGTGTGCTGACGGCGCCACTCGATGTCGGGCACGCCAGGAGCACTCATCACCTCGTAGGCTCGTTTCTTACCCTTGACGGTTATCTCTATGCCGCTGCTCGTGAAGGTGCTCATGCGGTCGCAGGTAACCCAGAACATTTCCACCATATCGGCGGCAGTCACTGCCGGAGTCTCGGGGTTCTCGCTCGACTGATACATCCTTATGCGCTGCTCGCCAGTGGAGGGGTGCACCATTTCGTTCCACTCGGTGCGTGCCTTCAGATAGGCGGCTTTCAGTTCGTCAAGGGTGTAAAGCTGGTCTTTGTTGGCCTCGAGGAACTCTACGTTTGGACGGCTTGTGTCCTTCCTTGCAGTGATGTTCTGACCAGTGAAGCGCCAGTCCTTGTGGAGCACTTCCTGCTGGAACCTTCCGAATACGCTTTCAATGGTCTTCGAAGCACCGTTGTATGGTGCAGTGGTACGGTGTACGCGGCATATCTTGTCAAGCATTCCGCTGCTATTGGCTTTCTTGTGGCCGCCCTGGTTGTCGTGCACTATCTCATACGGCTTGTGTCCACTTACCTGTACCGCCATGCGATATGCCATGTATTGTGCCTCGTAGTCCTCCGTGTCGCTGATGCAGTAGCCAAGGAATGTCTCGCTATATGCGTCGATAACTTCATACACGCTCGTGGTTCGAACCTTGCCGTCTTCGTCCCTGTAGTAGAGGTTGAGCTTCGTACCGTCGCCATACCACAGTGTGTCCCTGCGCTGGGGCAGTTCCGTTCTGTGACGGCGGTCGTACCTCTGATGTGCATTGAGTTCGCCATGCACGGCATCATACCACAGGGGCTTCACCTGAGGACTCTCCAGCCATGCCTTCAATCCGCTAAGGCTTTTGATTGGCTTCCAGCCACGCTTAGCCGCCTCGGCGTTGAACTGCTCGAATATCTGGCGGTCGGTAAGCACCGGCACCTTGCTGCGCTTCAGAGCTATAAGACGGTGTCCTGCCTCCTCGGTTATCTTCAGCGTGTTCTTGTTGCCTATCTTTCCGCTGATGACAGTGGCATAGCCGCCTTCCTTGTAGTTGTTCAGTTTCTCGCGCAAGCGTTTCTTGTTGGCAGGCAGCGTATGACGGGTGTCTTCCCTCATCTGCTCACTCTCACTATATACTATGTCCCACAGGTCGCTGCGCCTGCCCCCGCCCAAGGCTGCTGAGTATGCCGTAAGCTCGTTCATGCGCTTCTGCAGGTGCCCCAGCACGCTGGCATTGGCCGTATATTCGTCTATCAGTTTTTGGCTGAGCTTTGTTTGAACGCCGTTCAAATCATACTCAAACGCTTCATAGTATGCCCTGGCTTTGTTGTCCATTACCTCGTATGATTCCGCTTTACGCTGTCTGAGCACTGCACTCGGATCACCATGCCGTTCCTCGTACTTCATGCGATACTTCTCTGGCAGACTGGCATAGACATACAGAGCATAGTTACCTTCATCCTTGCCCTGACGCGCACACTGGATGTTGCCGCGTCGCATGTTCTGGCGCAAGGTGGCTGCGCTTATCACGGCATCGTCGCCCTCTGTCAGTTCTGCGTATGTCACGCATAATATGTTGTTGTAATACTCCATGTGTACCAGGATTCAAACTCGTTATTGTTGTCTATTCATTGATGTCTATGCGCCTTATCCACTGAGCCAGCAATAGCTTTGCATCATGCAGAGACGCTGCGGTCATGTTACGGTAGTGCTCGTTGCCACTGTCCATGTTCTCATCTTTAATATATGAGAGCAGCTTGGCTGCCACCTCTATGTGCCGTTTGGCGTTCTTCACTCTGTTTTTGTCAGGTTGTCTCATGATTCTTCTGTAATTTGTTTTCATTGTACATTGTTCTTTGGTCAGCATGCTACCATCAGTATTACCAGTTCAGTATGCCGTTGTTCAGTATTCCCTGTTCTGTATGTCGCTGTTCAGTATCCTCTGTTCAGTTTGTCGCTGTATCACAGCGACCACCAAACCACCAACAGCTCACTCTTCATACTCATCCATTGGCAACCGTCTCGCACTGGCTGCGCTTGCCAAAAAGTTGAGCAGCAGCACCACCACTACATAAGGATGTACATCCTCACTAACACATCCCACAAGGCACAGGCTTATACAAAACCATAATCCCCTCAGTTTGTTCAGAAGGCTCAGCCCGCGGAACCAATCCCATTCCTTACCGAATAACTGTCTCATGTCCTCTTTCATCGCGTTAATCTGTTTAATGGTTAATAATCAACCTCCACACCGCCATACTGGCTCTTTGCCACGTAGCGTACCTTTCGTGCCAGCAGCGAGTTCGTCTGGAAGTTCAGTGAACGGCTCACGTGCTCACGTGTCACGTGCATCAGCTCGGCTATCTCGTTCACCTTGCCGCGTTTCAATACAATTCTTTTCATTTTTCTCCGTTTTGATTATTTAATACATTTTTTTTGGCGCAAACAGTCTTTTTTCGTAACTTTGTAGCGCAATCACATTTTAATTTCGTTGCAAAGTTAAACATTTTGTTTCAATTATGCAAGTTTTTTGGTAATTATTTACGCATTTTGTTTAGTTTATGACAAAAAAAGACAGATTATTAAAGCTAATAGAGTATTATTCTGCAGGTAACAAGTCGGAATTTGCTCGTTTGTTAGGAGTGACGCCACAAGCAATCACAACTTGGATCGCTCGTGATACATTTGACACAGAGGCTATTTATGCAAAATGCGTAAATATAAATGCGGATTGGTTGCTTACAGGTGCAGGAAATATGCTCAAGGGGGAAAACAAACAAATATCAGTTTCGTATTCTCCATCCATAGGTACACCATACTATGACGTGGACTTCATAGGAGGCTTCAGCGAGGTATTCAACGACCAAACCGCACTACCTACATGCAACATTGTGGTACCAGGCTTGGAGAAGGCCACCGTATGGTGTAATGTTACAGGACACTCCATGGAACCACGTATTAACCACGGTGACATCATAGCTCTGCGCGAGTGTACACTGCAAGACGTGCAGTACGGCGAAATATATGCCGTGGTACTCGACACCCTGCGCACCATCAAGATGCTACGCAAAGGTTCTACCCCAGATAAGCTCCTATACGTACCCATCAATAAAACTGATTACGACGAACAAGAGTTCTCTATATCACGTATCAAAAAAATATTCGAGGTCATTGGTTCCATCAGTAAGTTCTTCTGACAAGTTATACAACAACTCCAAGTCAGATTTTATTTGCAAATGCATATTAAAAGCCGCTCAAATGCCATGAGCGGCTTTTTTTGTTGTCCTAACTCCTCATGTCTCTCGCGTTCTGTATGTGGCAATACCATTGCCAATCATCACCCTCATTAAAAGACAAAATGTACCACGAAAAACCATGCCTTTTTACTTAACTAACTGACTTGCAGGTATATCACCTTAAAAGTACCCTTTGAATCCAATCTTTTACCCTTTACAACTTACATTTTACCCCTCGAAAATCGCAATATCACCCTATTTTTTACCCCATTTTTGGCAAAGTGCCCTAAAAATCGTCAAAAAAAAGTGTTAAACGTGTCACCCTAAATGTCACCCTAATTGGTACATTTCGTTTTGCACTGTCACCCTAAACGTCACCCTAAGTGTCACCCTAAACCCATTTTTTACCATAAAACCCTCCAACTGGAACACACGCAAGAAAAAGCCCTTTGAACACCTTCAAACACCATTTTGAACACCCTTTAAGCAAACCTCCTTACCGCCTCTGAAACCGCATAAAACAAGCCATTAGGGCACAAAAAAAGCGGCAATAAAGCCGCCCTGTAACATTATATGATTGAACACCGTTCAAAACAACTACCAATGTAACACCGATGTTATACAAATGTCACATTTCGTTTTATCATTTTGTCACGCTCGTATTTCTACACATTTCCCTCTAATACTTTAATAATCAATCTGTTCAACCTCGATGTCACGTAGTAGTCACTTGTCACATCTCGTTTTACCCCCCTTAAATTCAATTTTTGAGGTCTTTCTCAGTGCAGTTGATAAGTCTTTCTCAAAATCATTTGTGTGGCATCTCAATTCAATATTAAATTCAGGATCTGTGATTTCTTTCACAAAGTTGTTAAACGTCTTAACTGCACATGTATCCAATCTCTCTTTGTTTAGATCCAACCTTACTTTACTAGCAAGTAGTCCTGTCCAACACAAATATAAACCTTTAAGCCCGCTATGGCGCTTAATATACGCTTTTGCCATAGTCGTTTTTCCAGTTCCTGGGCCTCCTTCAATTAAAATACGAGCATTTTTTCTTAGTCCTTCTAAGATACTAAGATTGTCAATGTGAAGCCAATCCATAACCTCCCTAAGCGAGGTTAACGAATATTTGTATCTATCTTCAACTGAAGGTGCCAATGCGCTAATCGTACTTTTCAATTCTTCTTCTGTCATATTTCGACTATAGCGCTTTTCTTTGCGTATAACTTTTATACAAAAATCGGCAAAAGAATCATCGCTATCATGATTATTCTTATTCCAAAGTTTGTAAGAAAGATCTTCGGATGGATTGTTACTTGTTCTACTGAGTTTGCTATGAGGGAATGCGCAAACATAATCAACGAAAACGACATCTTTGTTTAGTATTCCATTGTTCAGTAAAGCCCATTTATAATCATGAGCTTGCTTAAAAGGCGACTTCTTCATTTCTGTCATTACACCTTTGTGGGAATAATAGTAATGTCCACCCGTAATCTCAATTATCCCCCCCTTGACTTCAATGACTATTGCTCCTTCTTTACATATAAGGAGAAAATCTATTTGTATTTCATTTTGACCTGCATAAGGAATATTAAAAGTCTTGTCATACCACATATACCATGTCAGAGGGCTTGCTTCGCAATCCTTAACTATCCGCTCATACATATCCTTTTCTCCTTGCAGGACACCGCCATTAGCACAATTTATTCCTATTGTGACATCAATCGGTAGGTTTTTATTATGAGATTTTACTATAACTGCCATTGTTGTAATTGCTATTAGTTACGTGGTGATTCGTCAGATTGCCATAGGCTTCCGTCTTGCAAGTTTGACATTGAATAATTAAACATTTCCAACAAGTCCTCTCTCTGTTCCGGGAACATATCCAATACTTTCATAAGTGATTGGAGGGGAAGACACATTTTTACGTTGTCATAATAACCATCACAGAAGTCTTGATAGAATTCTTCGAAAGACTTTAATTGTGGTCTTTCTTTTATTTTTAGAGTTTTTTCTTCCCAATATGATTGGTTTCTATAACAGAATTGCCAAAAGGACATTTTCTTGTAAAACTGTTGTTGGTTGCTCCATCTTGCTATTTGAACATAGATGTTTGCTATCGGAGCATTATGGTAATCTTCGTGACGCATAACATATCCAACACAACCGTATTGCATGAGAATTTTTATTCTCTGGAAGAGTTCCCACAAATCCCGATAAAAACGTTTCGTATCCTTAGAAGTTTGTTTGAAACCACAGAACAAATAAAACTTCGTCCCTTTCTTTGGATTGTGCCGCTTCCATATTTTGAGAGCTCGTTCAATTAGGTCTCGATCTTTCCAATTATCAAAAGCAAAGATAAAGTCGCCATGATATTTGGTGCGTGACAGCATTTCGGCCATCTCTTCGCCATAAGGACTCTCGGCCAACATTCGTTCATCAAGGCCTTGACGGAACTGGAAGGGGCGACCTGAATCTATCAACTGCTGTAGTTTGGTGCGCCAAATCTGGGGATCTGCTGCTAAAAAGTTATCATCCCAAAGATATATGTAGGGACGAACAAGATGACCATGCTCATCACGCTCGTCATCAAGGAACCATTCAAGGTCAGAATAAGGAAGGATACGGTCTTCAAGCTTGTTAATGCAGAAAGGGCAGTGACGTATGCAACCACGCGTCAAGAAACCGATGCTGTACTGTTGGTAGTCTTTGTATTTATCGCGTTTATGACCTTCAGCCACCTTGCGGTCAACAAACTCATCGTAAAGATGATAGTAAGGCATCTGACGAGCAAGGTCGATGCCGTGAGTACGACAGCCACCACGACGATTGCGATATTGGTTGAGGAACTCGTCGTTCTCCAACTGGTTCATATCCTTCTCACGCTGGTAGCGATATTTGTTTACATTCAGCTCGTTGGCATAAAAACCCGTGCCACCCTTGCGGAACTTGCGCTGATGGGCAGGAGTGGCATTCTCATAGAATGCTGGCATCTGCGTAAAAGTGAATACGCGAGAAATGTAGATGAGCTTATATGGCGTAATGTCTTCATCGTGATCAATAATCAGTTTGGAGTCAATGCCGTTGTCATTCAGGAATCCGGCGATTTTCATCAGCACAAGGTTTGGGTGCCGAGTCCCGTTACAAAGCAGGTCGGCATCCACAAGCCCTATCTTGATTTTTCTTTTCGCCATCAGTTTCTGTTAATCGCAAAATCGTTCTTATTCAGGCAGACAAGACAGCCGTCGCCTACCAATACAAGTATATCAGTTTCTGGTTTTGACCAGTTTACCAATTCTTCGAAACCCATATTCAGAGCCTCCTTGGACTGAACTTTACGCCAGCCTTCTTTGACAGCTATTTCGTTTAGTTTCCTGGCTGAATCTTCTTCTACCAAATCGATCAGGCTCATCCATTCCTGATACATCCCGCCAACAGGTATTGTCAAATATGTAGTCATTAAATCCATTTTTATTCGTTTAACTTCTTGTTCACTTCTTGCATCCTTCTTCCATCTCCGAACCCACTTCGAACCATCTCCGAAGGTATAAGCTTGGTCTATGCTACGTCTATACTCTGCCTACGCTACGCCCTTGCTACGATATAGGAAACTAAAGGAGAACAATAGGAGGATTCGTATTCATTGCTTTTACATCCTCAGAAGTTCATTGACGTTTACTTCGA
>JAILSA010000253.1 GCA_024697885.1 Eubacterium sp.
TTAAATAAAGAGTTTGAGAAACTAAATTTACTCAACGAAAATCAGAAGAAAAAGGTTGAATTCTTATGTAATGAATGCTGTTCATTTAATTGTCCTGACAGGAGGGCTTGCTACGAAAATGTCAGTAGAAAGAGTCTTGGTGAGAAATGTGAGGATCATATATGTGTATCTCCTCATGCTGAGTATGGATATAGATTTTCTGAAGCTATGAAGAATCCTGGATTTATTGGGATAGAGGATATTCAAAAACTGTATTTACCTAAAGGATTTTCCAACTTTAAAATTGAGGGGCGAAGCCTTGGAAGTGCTGTGGTACTAGAGTTATTGCTTTATTATATGACAAGACCTAAGTATCAGCTAAAGGTAAGGGAAGAGATATATTTGGATAGTATGTTGGATTTATTTTAAACTGTATATATGGGAACTACACATAATGCCTTAAATAAAGGTTTTATGAGGAATTGTATTGCGTAAATAAAGATTGAATGGAGTATAATACATAAATGATAATTAAATGAAAATATTGAGGATTATTTCAAGTAAAATTGGAATAATCCTTTTTTTAATGTGATAAAAAACTGAAAATTTGTGGGAAAGACCGCTCTAAAAAAGAGTGATAACAAATGGTTATCATTGATGATAAGATTTTAAGATTTTTCAAAGGAGCCACTGAATGTTACAATGGGCTCACTAAAATAAGAAAGAGAGGTCACCTATGAAAAAGTATTTTTACTTATTAACTATTATTTTTATTTTTAGCTTGGCAGTAGGATGTGGAAGGAACAAGGAGGATGAAGCAAAGACAGTTAAAATAGCCTATCTTCCTATTACGCACTCCCTAGCCGTCTTGGAAGAAGCAAAGGAACTAGAAAAAAATCATGATATAAAAGTGGAACTGGTGAAATATGGTTCTTGGCCGGAACTTTTAGATGCCTTAAACTCCGGTCAAGTGGATGGAGCATCGGTTTTGATTGAATTGGCAATGAAATCTAAGGCTGAGGGAGTAGGTCTTAAGGCTGTGGCTCTTGGTCATAGGGATGGTAATGTGATTGTGGTTTCAAAGAAAATCAAAAACGCAAAAGGACTAAAGGGAAAAACTATTGCCATTCCACACCGCCAGTCGTCCCATTACCTTTTGGTAAATGAACTTTTAAAACAAAACAATCTTTCCCTTGATGATATAACTCTTACTGAACTGGCACCTACCGAAATGCCTTCTGCTCTTGCAGCAGGAACCATTGATGGTTACTGTGTGGCAGAACCTTTTGGTGCTGTAGGAGTCTCCATCGGAGCAGGAAAGGTACTTTGCGAATCGAAAGATCTTTGGAAAGACTCTATTTGCTGCGGACTTGTGCTCACCGATTCCTTTATCGATAAAAATGAGGAGTTATCAAAGAAATTTGTGGAGGGTTACAAGAAGGCCGGGGCAAGCCTGGATAAAAAAGAGGCGAAGAAGGTTGCCAAAAAGTATTTAAACCAAAGTGATGAAGTAATAGACATTTCTCTTGATTGGATTTCCTTTGATAATTTGGAAATTACAGAGGAAATGTATAAAGACCTGGTAGAAAAGGTAGAAGAAAGTGGATTGTTAGAGGATGCACCAAGCTATCAAGAGTTTGTAAAAAATAAATTTTAAAGGAAATCGTCATGAAGAAAGTGTTAAATTTAAGGTATAGTATCATTTCATTTATTTTGTTAATTGGTCTCTGGCAACTTGCATTTATAGTAAGTGATTATAGTTCGGCCCTATTTCCCTCACCTCTGATGGTTATAAAAGGGCTGGGAGAGTTGATAAAATCAGGAGTCTTATTTCAGTCCATTGTCACTAGTATGTATCGTTTTCTGATAGGCTATGGTTTGTCGGTTTTGGTTGCGGTTTTTTTGGGACTATTTCTTGGATGTAGCAAGGTTGTCTTTCGATATGTGAATCCTATCCTGCAATTACTTCGCCCAATCTCCCCTACGGCCTGGATGCCCTTTGTGGTGCTTTTGTTTGGTATTGGCGATTTACCGGCTATCGTAATTATATTTATTGCAGCCTTTTTCCCGGTATTACTTACCACTGCCAAGGGGGTATTTGGAATCGAAAGCGTTTACTATCGGGTGTCAGATAATTTTGGCATTAAAGGAGTAAAGCTTTTGTGGAAGGTGATTTTGCCGGCTATCTTCCCGACCATCGCAAATGCTGTAAGAGTAAGCCTTGGAAGCGCCTGGATTTTCCTGGTGGCAGGAGAAATGGTGGGAGCTCAGTCAGGTTTAGGCTATCAGATTATCGATGCCAGAAATAATGTTCGGGCAGATCTTTTGTTAGCCACTATTCTTGTCATTGGAATTATTGGACTATTCTTGGATTTTCTAGTGGGAGAACTGGAAAAAAAGATACGTGCAGCATGGGGAGGTGAATGATTTGTCGTATATTCGCATTGAAAATGCCGGTAAGCAATTTATAGAACAGGGAAAAGAGTTTCAAGCATTTAAAAATATTAATTTAGAAATAGAGAGGGGCGAGCTTATTTGCCTTCTAGGGCCTTCTGGTTGTGGTAAAAGCACCCTTTTAAATGCCATTGCAGGATTTGATCTGGTGGATGAGGGAAGTATTACTATTGATGGAAAAGAAGTAAAGGAGCCTAGTTTAAAAAATGTAACTATTTTCCAAAATTACGGTTTACTTCCTTGGAGGACAGTGATTAAAAATATTGAGTTAGGGCTGGAGTCTAAAAAAATTTCTCCTAAGGAGAGAAGAGAAATTGCAGAAAAATATTTGAAAATGGTAAAATTAGATTCCTTTGCCCACCGCTTTCCAAGACAGCTTTCTGGTGGAATGAAACAAAGGGTAGCCATTGCCAGGGCTCTTGCAGTAGATCCGGAAATAATTTTCATGGATGAGCCCTTTGGAGCCTTGGATGCCATTACCAGGATGAAGTTACAGGATGATATTTTAGAGATTTGTCAGAAGGAAAAAAAGACGATTGTTTTTGTCACTCACGATATTGAGGAAGCCACATATCTGGCGGATAGAGTGGTGGTGATGACTCCAAATCCCGGGGCGATTAAGGGAATTGTTGAAATTCCAATCAGGCATTACAGGGATCGAACCAGTGGAGATTTCCTGCAAATTCGTGATAAGATATTTGATTTACTTAGTATGAAAATGGAAGATCATATTGAATATACCATATAAAGAAAGGAACATTTAAATATGTCACATACAAATCATCATAACCACATTCATTCTCATAGAAATCTTATTGGATTTGATGAGCATGGTGTGCCCACAGTGACACTAAAAGCAAGTGACCATGGGCAGGAAGAAGGGGATTTTACCAAGGATTATATGCAGGCTGTGTCCGAATATCGAAAGACCTTTCCTAGCAAGCAGGATGTCATTGAAAAGACACCAGATCCTGCAGTTAGGGAAATGCTTTTGAGGATGGAGCAGCTGGGAATAGATACCACATTTGATCGCTTTGATGCCCAAAAGCCACAATGTAACTTTGGACTTGCAGGTGTTTGTTGCAAGGTCTGTAATATGGGACCTTGTCGAATTACCCCTAAAGCTCCGAAGGGAGTTTGTGGGGCGGATGCAGACCTAATTGTATCTAGAAATCTTTTACGTTCTGCAGCTGCGGGAGCGGCTCAGCATGGAATGCATGCAAGAGAGGTTATGCTTGCCTTAAAAAAGGCAGCAGAGGGAGAGTTAGACATTCCAATCCTTGGAGAGCAAAAGATACGTTCCATGGCGGAGGCCTTTGGAATCAAGCAAAAACACAGACAATTAAAAAATGTAGCAAAAGATTTGGCAGATACCCTGCTGACAGATTTATCAAGGACTTTGCCAGATACCTATAAAACCATAGAGGCCTGTGCCCTGCCAGAAAGAAGAAAGGTTTGGGAAAAGTTAGATATCCTTCCAATTAGTGCCTACCATGAAGTATTTGAAGCCTATCATAAAAGCGGATGCGCAACAGATGGTGACTGGAAAAGTGTCATGCAGCAATTTTTGCGTTGTGGCTTAGCCTTTACCTTTTCAGGAGTAGTGGGAGCTTCCATTGCTACCGATTCCCTCTTTGGAGTAGGAGATAGAGTGACCTCTAAGGTAAACATTGGGGCCTTGAAAAAGGGATATGTAAATATTGCGGTTCATGGGCATTTGCCTGTATTAGTCAGTCAGATTGTAGAAGCCGGAAAACGAAAAGATTTAATAGAACTGGCAAAGTCTAAGGGAGCAAAGGGAATTCGCTTTTATGGAATTTGTTGCTCTGGTTTATCGGCCATGTATCGACAAAGTGGGGTGATTCCTCTTTCTAATGCCGTATCTGCAGAATTAGTCTTAGGTACAGGAGCTTTGGATTTATGGGTGGCGGATGTTCAGGATGTCTTCCCATCCATTATGGATGTGGCCAGATGTTTTAAAACCACGGTAATTACTACCAGTGATTCAGCAAGACTTCCGGGTGCCGAGCGTTATGAATACGATCATCACCATAGCAACCTTTCTAAGACAAAGGAGCTAGCTGAAAAAATAGTCCTTAGAGCAATCGAAAGCTTCGAAAACAGGAAGGGAATTCCGGTTTATATACCGCCTTACGAAGTAGAGGCAGAGGTGGGATTCTCTGTGGAATATGTTCATAAACGATTTGGAAGTATGAAGCCTATTGCTGATGCCATCAGAGATGGTAGAATTTTGGGAGTTGTGAACATGGTGGGATGTAACAACCCTAAGGTTTTATATGAAAAATGTATCGTAGATGTGACAGATGAATTATTAAAAAACAATATTTTAATTTTATCCAATGGATGCGCTTCCTTTCCATTAATGAAATTAGGATATTGTGCCATTTCCGGAAAGGAGAAGGCAGGAGATTCTTTACGAGAATTCTTAGAGCCGGATCTGCCACCTGTATGGCACGTGGGAGAATGTATTGATAACACCCGTTCCACAGGAATCTTTGCGGGTATTGCAAATGAACTAGGTAAGAATCTTTATGAGCTTCCATTTGCCTTTTCTTCTCCAGAGTGGGGCAATGAAAAGGGTATCGATGCGGCTCTTGGTTTTAGACTAAATGGAATTAGTTCTTACCACTGCGTGGAAGCCCAAATTCATGGCTCTAAAAATGTGATTGAATTTTTAAAACATGGAACCAAGGAAATTCTTGGATCCACCATGAATGTAAATACAGATCCCGTTCTATTGGCCAAGCAGATTGTGGCGGATATGAAAGAGAAAAGAAAACAATTGGGATGGGATAAATAAAAGGAAGTGAGTATATGAAATCTTTACTTGTATTTGGAGATTCCAATACCTGGGGATTGATACCGGGATCTAGCCCCTGTGAGCGTTATCCGGATCATATCAGATGGACCGGAATTCTTCAAAGTAGACATAAGGAGGTTCGCCTAATCGAGGAGGGACTTTGTGGTAGAACCACGTCCCTGGATGATCCAACCCGTAAGGGAAGAAATGGAAAAAAATCCCTGCCTCTTATTTTAGAAAGTCAAAGCCCTATAGAGGCTGCCATTATTATGCTTGGAACCAATGATTGTAAAGGAGTTTACGCACAAAATCCCTGTGCCATTGGACGAGGAATAGAAGCTTGCCTAATAGAACTTGAAAAAAATATTTGCCCGGAAAAAATTTTATTAATCTCTCCAATCCACCTGGGAGAGCAGGTTTGGAGAAAGGACAAGGACCCTGATTTTACCAGGGAATCCGTAGAAAAATGCAAATTGCTGAAGGAAATCTATGCTGAAATCGCTAAGCGTAGAGGAAATGCTTTTCTCGATCCATCCAAGGAGGTTCAAGCGGACTTTAGAGATGATGAACACATGAATGAGGAAGGTCATAGGCTATTTGCAAACCTGGTGGACCATAAAATAAAACAAATAAACTTAGTTTAATAGGGTATTAACTAGAAAAATGTATCAAATTGCATAGAAATGCGTATGAATATATTGAGGATTATTTCAAGTAAAATTGGAATAATCCTCTTTTTTATTTTTTAAAAGAAGTATTGACAAAACCAAAAATCAATAGTATTATTTGTATTACAACAAGTAATACAAACGATACAAAATCATTTAACATTGTTAATTACTACATATAAGTCTAAATAAAGACACTATGGAAGCAATCTGGTGATATGTCAAGAGGTTAATTGAAAAGTTTTTGATATGAATTTCTTAAAAAAGGGTAACTTTAATAGACCTATTGAAAATAGGCTTTTAAAAGACTTATTTATTTGATGTATCTAGCGATA
>JAILSA010000008.1 GCA_024697885.1 Eubacterium sp.
ATGATGGGGAATTTTTTCCGGGTTACCTGCCCCTTCCTTTTTCTCTTAGACACGGTGGCCTTTTTCCCAATTATAAGGGGCAAGCACTCCCTCCAGGCCATTAACAAAATCATAGACACCACCCAGCTCTTTTTTGATGTCTACTCCGATGCCAAAAATGTCTATGTAAGGCCCGTCAAGGTGTGGCAGAGAAATTCTGACACCATGTACCTGCCTCATATCTACGATGTGGAAACCGGCCATTTTGAACCTATTTTAGACGGTGTAAAATCCAGCCGTTTTTACCAGGCCATGGGCCAGGCCCAAAGGTCAGCCGAGGAGCAATACATAGACTCCTGGGACCGTTTTTTTACCCTGAGCAAATTACAGGAAGACCAGGGCATGGATGTATCTGAGGCCTGCGACCGCATGTGCAACATTATGATGACTCGAGATGAAAAAATGAGACAAATGGTCAAGAAAAATTTCACCTCCAAGGACTATTTTGACGTGAGAAATCACATGGTAGGCACCGGTATGGTAGGGGGCAAATCCTGTGGCATGCTCCTGGCCCGAGCCATTATCCGCAACAAGGCCCCTGATATCAATGAGGTTCTTGAGCCCCACGACTCCTTCTATGTGGGCTCCGATATGTATTACACCTACATTGTAGACAACGATTTGTGGGACCTGAGAATCAAGCAGAGAACTCCGGAGGGCTACTTTGATTTGGCCCAGGAATTTGCGGACAAAATCATGGAGGGACATTTTTCCGAAATCATGAGAGAACAGCTAGTCCGCATCATTGAATACTACGGTCAGGACCCCTATATTGTCCGGTCCAGTTCCATCCTAGAGGACGGTTTTGGCAATGCCTTCGCTGGAAAATATGAGTCTGTCTTTTGCGCCAACCGGGGCTCCTTCGAAGAGAGAATTTCTGAGTTCGAGCAGGCCATCAAGACAGTTTATGCCAGCACCATGAGCCTGTCTGCCCTGGACTACCGCAAGCGCCGCAATCTCCACAACCGAGACGAGCAGATGGCCCTTTTGATCCAGCGCGTCTCCGGCTCCTACTACGGCTCCTATTACATGCCTTGCGCCGCCGGAGTTGGTTATTCCTACAACCCCTACAAGACAGCAGGAAATATGGATGCCACCGCCGGTATGCTCCGCCTGGTGATGGGCCTTGGCACCTCGGCCGTCGACCGCCTAGAGGGATCCTATCCCCGCATCGTTAACCTGGCAACACCGGAAAAATCCGCCTATGCCACCTGTGCCGACAAGCACAAGTACTCCCAGCGCAAGGTGGAGGTGATCCACATGGGCAAGCACCAACTAGAGACTATGGGCTTTGAGGACCTAGAATCCTGTCTCCCATCCTACCTGGACCGCCTCTTACTTGAGCACGACCTGGACGCGGAGTCCAGACTCAGAGAAATGGGACGAAACCGCCAGGTCAAGTTTGTCTCCTGTCAGGGTCTGGTAAAAAATTCCACTCTCATGGATCAGATGCGCCGTATGCTGGCCTGCATCCAGGAGGAATACGACTACCCTGTGGACACGGAATACACCATCAACCTGTCGGAAAATGGAGACTACTCCATTGATCTCCTCCAGTGTCGCCCCCTCCAAGTGCAAAAAGGGGCCCTTGGCACCTCCATCCCTCAGAATGTGGAGGCCAGCCAGGTCCTCCTTCACAACAAGGGGGCCTCTATGGGTATGTGTCGGGCGGCAGAGCTAGATCTGGCAGTCTATGTGGATCCCATCGCCTACTACCAGTTAGATTACAAGGACAAGAGTCTGGTGGCAGACCTGATCGGTCAGGTCAACTGGCGCTTCCGAGACACAGACAGGCACATGATGCTCCTGGTTCCCGGCCGTGTCGGCACCTCCTCCCCAGAGCTGGGGGTTCCAACCGCCTTTTCCGACATCAGCGCCTTTTGCCTCATCTGTGAAATGGAGGAAAGTCGGGCAGGCTACAACCCAGAGCTCTCCTACGGAAGCCACATTTTCCAGGATTTGATTGAGGCCGAAATCCTCTACACCGCCATCTTCTCCGACCAGAGGACCCTGGCCTTTGCCCCGGAAAAATTGGAAGATTTTCCAAATTTAACCCAGGACTTTGAAGTTCCCCAACAAATCAAGGGCCTGGTGGGAATCTATGACCTATCCAGTAAACCCTGCCTAGTCTATAACGACATTCAAAAAGAGGAATTGTTAATTCAGTTTTCGTAAGTTTTGTCCGTAAATAAAGAATCAGCTTGCTGGGCAAGCTGATTTTTTTATAGTTTGTCTTTGATTTTTTCAATAATGGAAATGTCTGCTGGCAGCCAGGAAACGGAATTAAGGTGGTCCCTGTCTAGCCACTTAGCGTCTGTGTGCTCCCGCAAAACCAAATCCCCCTCAAGGATTTGGCACCAAAAGCAGTCCATAGACAGGTGAAAATTTGGATAGTCGTATTCCACCGTTTCAATCAAATCTCCCACTGAAATTCTGGTTTCCAATTCTTCCATAATTTCCCGGGCCAAGGCCTCCTTAGGCGTCTCTCCCTCCTCGATTTTTCCTCCGGGGAACTCCCATCCCCCTTTAAATTCGCCATAGCCCCTCTGGGTGGCAAAAATAATAGGCTTTTTCTCTTCATTTTCTGCTTTAATAATTGCTGCCACAACTCGTATCTTTTTCATGATTCCTCCATATGTCTGTCTTAGGCACGACTTCCTCTAATATATTGATAAATATCCTCCCTCACAGGAGTGTCTAACTGCCACTCAATTTCCACTGCTGTCTTTTGAGTATTTGCCATAACAAATTCCTTGGCATTGCCAGTAAAGTTCATGCGACCTAGATAATAGAATTCCTTGGAAATCTTGTCCTCCTTATTTTTTCTAACAAAGAGTTCCACCGAAATCCCCCGCTCCCTAGACCGAATAAAGTTCTGTACATCCTCGGATTCCATGGTCCTGCCTCCTTTGGAAATGGCAATCAGGGAGGACCTGGAAGTAAAGTGGTCCTCGTATTTTATGGTATCCTGTATATCCTCTGCCTTGTCATAGTTTATAAAGACAGGGAAAGTCTTGGTCTTTTTGTCGAACTTGTAACCTCCAATATTTAGCGGCACCTCGTTGTGCTCCCAGTTCAGAAGCCTACAGGCATCCTCATAGGTATACTTTTGATAGAGGACCAATTCCGTGTCCTGATAGGACCTGGCATAATCTCTCTCATAGCGATACCTGGCAAAATCCAGGAGCTCTTTTAGCATATCATAAAATTCTCTGTGTTCTAGCATTTTTTCAAAATCAGGAGCAATATCATAATCTCCCCTCTCATTTTTTTGTACAAAAATGCAATTTTTATAAGTCTTTTTGCCCGTTCCCGCAGAGAACTCATTGGTCAAAACATTAACAACACTTTGTAGCTGCTTGTCTGTACATTTTTTTCCGTAATTATCCAAAAGTGCCTGGCGCAGGGTCGCCGAAATCCCTCTTTTATAAACCAGAAGTTTAGACAGCATTTCAATCTCATGAATTCGCTTTCCACTAGCCAATTTCTTGGAAACAAACTCAATGATTTTTTCCTCTTCCAGAGATAGCTTTACCTTATATTCCTTCTCATACTTGCTCAGAAACTTGTGGTAAGACCCCAGATTATTGTTATCAAAAATTCGGCATACATCCATCTCTCCGTAGCGGTCGAAATCCAAAAGACTGGGGATGTGACCCAACTTGTATTTCAAGTTGAGATAATTTTCCTTCAAAAGCTTTACGTCGCTAAAATTAGCGGAGTCAATGGCCGCATATATTGTCTGCTTGGAAATCTCATCAAAGTGAATGGTGGACATGCCAGGAATCACCTTATCTCCCTCCGTCACATAACGACGAATATTATCCTTGTTATAGGTCCTGTCCCCGGAAAGGGCAATAGGAATCATAAAGTTGTTTTTATAATTTCCAATGAAATCCAAAATCACCACATACTCTTTTCCCTGAGATTTTCTCAGGCCGCGTCCAAGCTGCTGAACAAAGACTATCGGGGATTGGGTAGGCCTAAGCATAATTACCTGGTTGACCTCCACAATATCTACACCCTCATTTAAAATCTCCACGGAAAAAATATAATCAAGTCCATCCTCTCCATCGCTTGCCAGGCGCTCAAAGGCCTCCTGTCTCTCCTCTTCTGAGGCACTTCCATTTAGTGGAATAGTGGAGAAAAACTTCCCAGTCTCCGGATTAATGGTTCGATTGAACTTGGCAGACAAAACCTCTGTCTCCCGGATGCTGCGACAAAAGATGAGACCCTTGACCCGGTCTCCACTGTGACCAAAGTAATTGGCCTGGTCCACAATATGCC
>JAILSA010000010.1 GCA_024697885.1 Eubacterium sp.
CATGTTAGAGGAGGACAGTGCTAAGTCCATGGAGGCTTTGACCGGTGGCTTGAACCTGGGCGGAGGATTCCCATTCTAAGATGAATTATTACAGTGAGTCCATCAATAATTTGATAGAAGAACTGGCAAGTCTTCCCAATATCGGCCCTAAGTCGGCCCAAAGACTTGCTTTCCATATTTTAAATATGCCGGAAAAAAGGGTGGAGCAATTTGCGGGAGCTATTTTAGAGGCCCGCAAAAAGATTTGCCTTTGTAAGCGGTGCTTCAACCTGTCCGACCAGGAGGTGTGTCCTATCTGTTCGGATCCCAAGAGGGACCCTTCTGTAATCATGGTGGTGGAGGAACCTAGTGACCTGGCGGCTTATGAAAAAACAGGCCAGTACAAGGGACTTTACCATGTGCTTCACGGAGCGGTTAATCCCATGGTGGGAGTGCAACCGGAGAATCTTAAACTCAAGGAACTTATGCAGCGCCTGCAACGAGAGGATGTAAAGGAAGTCATTATCGCCACCAACTCCACAGTGGAGGGAGAGGCGACGGCTCTTTGGATCAGTAAATATGTAAAACAGGCGGGAATTAAGGTGACTAGGATTGCCAGTGGAGTTCCCGTGGGAGGTGCCTTAGAGTTCATTGACGAAATGACGCTCTTTAGGGCGCTAGAGGGACGAACCGAACTATAATCACATGCCAAGGATTGAGAGGTGACAGGCTGTGGCAGACGTGTTTGAATTTAATGAAGCCCGTCAGGATAAAATAGAAGAAAAAAAGAGTAGGATAAAGATCTGGCTCCTTGTGGGCTGTATTGTGGTCCTGGGAATTGTGGGACTGGGGATTTTTTCTTACTATTATAATAATCGATGCTTTGATGATTACGCAGTTCAGAGCAAGGTGCCTAGAAATGACACCAATAACATTGAATACCGTTATTACAACAAGAATCTTTTGAAATACAGTAGGAGTGGAATTAGCGCCCTGGACAACAAGGGAAACACCCTTTGGAACGGCGGTTTTGAAATGAAACAGCCCCAGGTGGATGTGGACGGGAACTATGTGGTGGCAGCAGATGTAGGGGGCAAGGACTTCTATGTTTACAGCGGCCAGGATGAGGGAACCAACATCCAAACTACCCTGCCTATTGTGAGGGCCAAGGTGGCAGCCAATGGAGTGGCGGCTGTTTTGACCGAGGACACAGATTCCAACGTGCTGGGGATTTACAATCCCTACAAGACTACAGACAAGCTGGCTGTGGAGATTCCCACCAATATAGCAGACGAGGGATATCCACTGGATTTTGACATATCCGCCGACGGCAACAGCCTGGTGACGGCACACCTGATTGTCAAGGGAAATGAAGTGGAAAACAGCGTAAGCTTCTACAACTTCACCGAGGTGGGGCAGGATCAAAACACCCTGGTAGGCGGTGTGAATTATGGAAAAGATACAATTTCTGCCATTGAATTTTTGGGACAAGATACGGTGGCAGTGTTCCGCGAAAGCGGTTTTACCATTTTTGAAAATATGAAAAAGCCGGCGGAGGTGGCCAAGGTATCCTTCCCGGATGATATCAAAAGTTTATCCTACACAGATCAATATATAGCAGTGGTCACTGTGTCCGGAAACGACAAGCAGACCTTGCATATTTTGAACATGAAGGGAAAGGAAGTGAGAAGTAGAGCCATCTCTTTTGCATACTCCAAGATGAAGCTCTATGAGGACCAGATTATTTTTTCCTCGGGTAGGGACTGCCACATCGTTAGGATGAATGGCAAGGAAAAATTTTCATACGAATTCGACAGCGCCATTGATGCGATTTTACCTACAGAGCAGTCGAGTACATACACTCTGATTGACATGGAAAATATCAACATCATAACGCTGAAGAAGAAATAGAAACTAGGGATTTATGAATGACAAAAAAGGAGAGATGAAGAATGTCACCCACAAGGATAGCAGAATGTGTTGCGGTTTTAATCTTTGCGTTTTGTGTATGGCAGGGATGGTACCAGGGTCTACTCTTAAGGGCTTTTCGCTTAGTCCATGTAGCCTTGACTTTGGTAGTTGCCATCTTCTTGCAACCTTACATCGAGGCGTACTTGCCTAAGGATTTGGAGGCGAGAGCAGGCTTGGCTTATGTTATTGCCTTTGCTTTTTCACTTTTAGTTCTCATTATAATTGCTAAGCTGCTGCGCATTGTGGACAGGTTACCGGTGATTGAAACGCTGAACAAAACGGGAGGAATTTTGTTGGGGATAGCCATTGCGGTGGTCAGTATTTGGTTTGTCATGTATATCATGGACCTCTTTAAGGGAGTGGATTGGTGTGACATGGTCAACGAGGCAATCGACGACAGTCAGCCACTTCGCATGCTGCACAAGTGGAATCCACTGCCAAAACTTTATCACGTTCTCAAACGGTGGTGAGAAGCTCTGAGAAATAGAGCTTTTTTGGGAAAAATTCCATAGAGAAATTTTCTTGACAAAGAAAAGTCCGCACGATATAATGTATGAGCATGCGTTTGTGCGGGCTTTTTTTGATGCCCAAATAAATTCATAGCAAAAAATAAACATCAGGAGGTGAAAATTAATGCCAACTTTTAACCAGTTAGTAAAGCAGGGTAGAAAGTCAGCTGCGAAGAAGTCAAATTCTCCAGCATTGCAGACAACCTACAATTCTTTGAGGAAAAAGTCAGTAAATGTCTCTTCTCCACAGAAGCGTGGTGTTTGTACTGTAGTACGTACTGCTACACCTAAGAAGCCTAACTCAGCTCTTCGTAAAATCGCCAGAGTTCGTCTCTCTAACGGTATCGAGGTAACAAGTTATATTCCAGGTGAAGGTCACAACCTTCAGGAGCATAGCGTTGTTATGATCCGTGGAGGAAGAGTTAAGGATCTTCCAGGTACCAGATACCACATTATCCGTGGTACTTTGGATACAGCAGGAGTTGCTGACAGAAAGCAGTCTCGTTCCAAGTATGGAGCTAAGAGACCTAAAGCTGCTAAATAAGCTAAGGAACAAAAGTACCGGATTAATTTTTGCTACTTATTTATAGAAGGAATTTCTGAAATGCAGAAGCAAGACTTAAACTGGTGCGGACACAAGTCGTGAGTACCTGTGAATTAATAATTTATTAAGGAGGGAAGTAACGTGCCACGTAAAGGACATATTCAGAAAAGAGACGTATTAGCTGATCCAGTTTACAAGAATAAAGTTGTTACTAAACTGATCAACAACATCATGCTGGATGGTAAAAAGGGCGTTGCTCAGAAAATCGTATACGGAGCATTCGAGACTATCGCAGAGAAGTCTGGAAAAGATGCTTTGGAAGTATTCGATGAGGCTATGAACAATGTAATGCCTGAGTTAGAGGTTAAGGCAAGACGTATCGGTGGATCCACATATCAGGTTCCAATCGAGGTTCGCCCAGACCGCCGTCAGGCCCTGGCTCTTCGTTGGTTGACAACTTATTCTCGTAACAGAGGAGAGAAGACCATGAAAGAGAGATTGGCTAATGAGATTATGGATGCTGCAAACAATACAGGCGCATCTGTAAAGAAGAAAGAAGATATGCACAAGATGGCTGAGGCAAATAAAGCCTTTGCACACTATCGTTGGTAATAATTTTAGTCGCTTGAGTGCAAAGGCTTTGCCTTCGCGCATTGAAACCTAATCGCTTGAGTGCAAAGGCTTTGCCTTCGCGCATTACCGCTGGTAATTTTTTGAATCACTCAGGCGAGTTTTGTGACATATCATTACTATTAAACAAAGGAGGAACTAGCTTTGGCTGGAAGAGAGTATCCATTGGAGCGTACCAGAAATATTGGTATTATGGCTCGTATCGATGCCGGTCAAACTACCTTGACAGAGCGTATTCTGTATTATACCGGTGTTAACTACAAAATTGGTGAGACTCATGACGGTGCTTCAACCATGGACTGGATGGAGCAGGAGCAGGAGCGTGGTATTACTATTACATCCGCTGCTACTACATGTCATTGGACACTTGAAGATCATCACAAACCAAAAGCAGGTGCTTTGGAGCACCGTATCAACATCATTGATACTCCAGGACACGTTGACTTTACTGTAGAAGTAGAGCGTTCACTTCGTGTATTGGACGGTGCAGTTGGTGTATTTGATGCGAAAGCAGGTGTAGAGCCTCAGTCAGAGAATGTATGGCGTCAGGCTGATACATATAACGTACCACGTATGGCATTCATCAATAAGATGGACAAATTAGGTGCTGACTTTTTCCATTCAGTTCAGACAATCATTGATCGTTTGGGCAAGAATGCAATCCCTGTTCAGATTCCTATCGGTAAGGAAGATGACTTT
>JAILSA010000019.1 GCA_024697885.1 Eubacterium sp.
TCGGATTCTTTGCGGGTCCAGGTGATTGGAATTTTCTTGCCATTGGTCAGGTAGTAACCCTTTCCTGTGGTATTGAGTTCCATGGTCTGGTAACCGTTGTGATCCTTGTTGGACTCCTTGACAAACTGCACAATCACATTCTTAAAGGACAACTGCTTGCCATTGGTCATGTCCTTGTGCTTTTTGCCGTACTCAAATTTCATGTAGGTTTTTTTCTTCTTATTGTATTTCAGTTTTACTGTAGAGTAATAGGAAAATGGCAGGACGATTTTCTTGGCCTTGCTGCCAGAGGTTAAATCCGTGTCTACTTCATTGAAGCCAAAGTGCTCTGCCGTCCTGTTTTTTCTCTTCTTTAACTTGTATTTTAACTTTTTGGCCGCCTTGGTAAGCTTCTTGCCGTTGGTAAATACATTGTGTGGCGCCACAAAGGAATTTCTGGCATAGGCCACAGGACCAATAGCTGACAGACCGCTAATGTTGTTGGTGCCAAGCTTGTTCATTTTGGCAACCGCATATTTGGTATGTCCAAAATGGCAGAAAATGGCATCCCACTCATAGGCAAACTGAACATAGTAGTGACGGGCACTTCGGACAGATCCTAAGTTCTTGGCCTTTTTGATATCCTGAAAAACTGCCAGCATACGGGTGATTCCCCCCTCTGCCAGGGCCTCATAGACAATGTCTGCCTTAGAAACACCCTTTTGGTGGGCAAAGGCGTACTGAATGTTGTTAATCATAACGGCAAAAGGTCGCTTGTTCTCTACGGAAGGTTTGACCCAGGATCCGTTAATAGAACTTTGAACCAAGCCCTCGTGAGGGTCCGGTGTGGCGGTAGGTACGGGAGTTTCGGTAGCGCTTGCCACTGCAGTCTGAACTGGCGCCGGTGCCACCTCCTTATTCTTACCCATATTCATCATAAGAAAAACCATAACTCCCAGCAAAATCACTGCCACTATGCATACGCTTATTACAATTTTTTTCTGGTTTGAATTCATTTACTATCTCCTCTGCTAATCTGAAGGCCCTCCATAATTTTTCTCTGGTGGTCTTCCATTTCTAATCTCTCATCATCCTCCATGTGATCATATCCCAAAAGATGAAGGACACTGTGTACTACCAAAAAGGCAAATTCTCTGAGCTCTGAGTGGCCATACTCCTTGGCCTGTCTCTTGATTACCTGGCTGCAAAGAACAATATCTCCTAACATAACCTCCTCTGACTCATAAGAAACAGTCAGAGATTGTTCGAAGGTCTCCGATTGAAAATCCCCTGCCCTCTCGTATTCCATCATAGGAAAACTGAGAACATCTGTGGGCCGGTCCACCTGGCGAAACTCCTTGTTGATCCGGTGGATTTCCTCCTCCGACACCAGACTGACACTGACCTCCACCTCATAGGGAAAATCCTCATAATCCAGGGCGTACTCTATTACCTTGTTCAGAGTTTCTTCTATATCAAAGTCAAACTCTGCCTGGTTGTCATTTTCAAATAATAATGTCATTTGCGACCTCCTGTCGGTCCCTTGCGATTCTTTGGCTTGCGACTTTCCTTGTACTTTTCCCTGGCCTCGTATTTTTCATAGGCATGGACAATCTTTTGTACCAGCGGATGTCGCACCACATCCTTGTTGGTCAGATAGGTAAAGGCGATTTCCTCCACAGGCTTTAGGACCGCCGCCGCCTGCTCTAGTCCCGATTCCACTGCAAAAGGCAGGTCTTTCTGGGACAAATCTCCTGTAATAACTACCTTGGACCCAAAACCGATTCGGGTCAAAAACATTTTCATCTGAGCCGGCGTAGTATTTTGGGCCTCATCCAGGATAATAAAGGCATTGTCCAGGGTTCGTCCCCTCATGTAAGCTAGGGGAGCCACCTCAATCAAGCCCTTTTCCGAATTTTTTACAAAGGACTCCGCCCCCATAATCTGGTAGAGGGCATCGTAGAGTGGTCGCAGGTAGGGATCAATCTTGCTCTGCAAATCCCCAGGCAAAAATCCCAATTTCTCCCCCGCCTCAATGGCCGGTCTAGTCAAAATAATCTTGTTTACTTCATTGTTTTTAAAGGCCTGTATAGCCATAGCCATGGCAAGGTAGGTTTTACCCGTTCCCGCCGGACCAATGCCAAAGACCATCATCTTGTCACGAATAGCCTTGACATATTGCTGCTGGCCGTGGGTCTTGGCCTTGATTGGTTTGCCCTGTATGGTATAGGCAATGGTCTCCTTATCCAGGTCCGAATAGGATTCCTTGGAGTGCTCAAGGGCCAGGGAAATAATATAGTCCACATTTTGCTCTGTGATTTCATTTCCATGAAGAGACCTCTCTAAGAGTTGGTCAAAGGTCCATTTGGCAAGTTCTACCCCCTGGTCGCTTCCCAAAATCTTAATGCTGCCATCCCGGGAAATCACCTCTACCTTTAGACTCCGCTCAATCTTTTTCAAGTAGGCGTCCAAACCTCCAAAAATATTCTGTTCATGCTCTGCAGGTATATCCATCTGCAATTCTGTCTCTGCCATGGGCCGCCTCCTTTTTTACACATACAGCGTATATTATAACATATTTTAATTTCTTTGTATACGCAAAAAGAAGTCACTTTGAAATCTTCGGACTTCAAAGCAACCCCTTTTCTTATGTGCTTATTATTTGAATTTTCTTTTACGAGCAGCTTCAGACTTTTTCTTACGTCTTACGCTTGGTTTTTCATAATGCTCTCTCTTACGAATCTCCTGCTGAATACCAGCTTTTGCACAGTTTCTCTTGAAACGACGCAATGCGCTATCCAATGATTCGTTTTCTTTAACTGTTACACTAGACATTGTATCACACCTAACCTCCCTCCAGTTGTAGATTGTGCACAATACAACTGATTGGGTATTTTTTTGCACTGAAATTAATTATAACAGATTTTTGTGATTCGTCAACGATTTTCTAAAGAAAAGCTTATAATTGTTGTCTTGTGCCCGCTGTGTTCTCCTCTTCCCCTTCGATTGGATACAACTCATCCAAACTGGCAAACCTATAACCCTTCTTTTTCATAAATTTAATAATCCTTGGCAGGGCCTTGGCATTGGACCTTGAGACGGCGTGCACCAGAGGAATCATGCCCTTGTGATAGTAGGTTTTGAAACGATTTACCACATAATCCACACTCGGCTGATTGGCCGGATCGTAATCGTAGTAGGCCAGGCTCCAAAAGATGGTGGCATACCCCAAACTCTGAGTCACCTTCACACTCCTTATGGAAAAATTCCCCTCAGGTGGCCTTAAAAATGGATCCATTTCATATCCTGTCAACCGCTTCATGGTCTTGGCTGTTTTCCTGATCTCTCGCTTCAGGCGCTTGACGCTGAGCTTGGACATCTGGGGATGGGTCGATGTGTGGTTGCCCACCAGGTGTCCCTGCTTTTTCATCATTTTTACAATCTTAGTGGCCTCCTTGATGTAGGGTTCTGTCACAAAAAAAGTGGCCTTGACATTGTGTTTTTTCAAGGTTTTTAGGATTTTTTTGGTGTATCCCCCCTCGTAGCCACAGTCAAAGGTCAAATAGATAGTTTTGTCCTTCTTGCTCTGCTTCCCCACGTAAAAGGCATCTGCCCTCTTCATCTTCCAACCTCTTGGGCCAGACCCCCCAGGCTTTTGATGGCTTGTATTTTGACTTAAACCCCAACCGTAGGTGGTGGTTGAATAGGACTTTAGCTTGCGCTTAGCCTGAAGTTCCTCCCCCGACAAATTAGAAAGAATCATGGACAGGGTCAAAAGTAGACAGATTATTTTACTTTTTTTCATAAAAACACCTTTCCTCTCTCTATATTAATAATAACACAAAAAGAGCTGATATAACAGCACCAATTGCCACTGGCAGAAGTTTAAAATTAAGCCAGGCCATAACCACTGCCACCCCAGTTCCCACTAGGGAGGCTGTCATATTTCCCGTGGCATAAAAGATGCCGGGGAAGGTTAGGGAAGCCAAGACCGCATAGGGGGTGTAGTACAAAAAATCCTGCAGCCAGCGGGACTTTATTTTCTTGGTAAAAAGGGTCAAGGGCAACATGCGAATCAGGTAGGTCACCAGTGCCATAATAGCTACGCTGATTAGTATTCTTGTCATGGTGTCACCTCCTGACTGTCCGGACGGTCCACTGGCAAAAAGCTAGCTGCCAGCCCCGCCGCCAAAAAGGTGGCTATAATGATTTTGAAGCCTGCCGAGATAAAACGAAACACCGGCAGGTAGTAGAGGAGGCAGGAAATGGCTATGGCAAAAACCACAACCGCCGCCAGCTTTTTATTTTTCTTGGCCGGTGGAATTATAATGGAAATAAACATGGCATAGAGGCCAAGTTCCATGGCATTTCCCAGGGCTGCCGGCATGATCTGGGAAGCCACTGCTCCCAAAAAGGTTCCTGATACCCAACCGAGAATGGGGGTCAGCATAAGGCCAAACATAAATTTCCCCGTGATTTTTTTGGGGTCTGTAATGGCCACAGCAAAGATTTCATCTGTCACCCCGTGGGCCATAAACATTTTGCTTGAGGTTTTTACCCCTTCCTCCATGCGCTGGGTCAGGGACAGGGACATAAGCATATAGCGAAGATTAATAATCAAGGTGGACAGGCCTATTTCCAGATAAGACCCTCCCGCCAAAATCAGTTCCAGCCCTGCTAACTGACCTGCTGAAGTCAGGTTGGTTAAGGAAATCAAGACTGCAACCCACACGGGCAGTCCGCCGTGAACAGCCTTGACTCCAAAGGTAAAAGAGACAGAAAGGTATCCCAGGGCAATAGGGATTCCCTTACTCACTCCTCTTCTAAATTCCTTCATATTGTTTTTAACGCTCCAAATCCATTGATATTTTGATCTGATTTTCCCCTGCCACAACCTTAGTCATGGCGCCATTTACAAGTGGCATGCGTGGGGACAGGTGTCCAATATCCAAATCCATCAAAATTGGCACATTAAATTCATCCAAAATTCCAGTTACTGCCTGGTACTGGTCCAGTCCCATCATTGGCTGGTCAAAGACCATAGGTCGACCGATCAAAAATCCCTTAACATTGGTAAACCAGTCCGCCTCCTTCATGTGCCAGAGGGCCCTGCGAATGTCCATAACATTGAGTTCACAGGATTCTAGATACCAAATAAGGCCGTCCTCTTCATAGCGGTGGGCAAATTCCACCACCCGGTCAAAACGAGTTCCAACCAGGCGGTCAATCACATCCAAACAGCCTCCAATCAGGCGGCCCTCCATCTCCACTTTTTCCCCGGGACGGTTGCTCACCATGCGAAATGGCTCTGTTAAGTTGTAGGGCTCTAGGGGATGTTCCTCGTCCTTTAGGGACTCCTTCTCCCACTTAGGATAATTGGTAAATTCTGTCTTTTTGCCCTGAAGGAGATCAAAGGCATCTTGAATCGATGGGTCCCATGGCTCCATACCAAAGGCCGGTGCATTGGGACCATAAATAGAGGCCGTGTCCGCCAAGGTGGTTAGCAGAAAAGAAAAATTGCTGTTATCTGAATATCCCATAAACCACTTAGGCTTTGCTGCCGCCAACTGGCTAAAGTCCATATGACTCATAACCTGGCACATCAACTCTCCCCCGCCGCAAGAAAGCAAAACATCTGCTGAGGGATTTAGGTACATATTCATAAGCTCCGCCGCACATTTCTCCGGTGTGTTGCTGATGCCAATGCCCTGGTCCGCCATGCAGTTTGGCCCCAAATTGGTGGCAAAACTTTTCTCGTGAAAGCGGCGAATAGCGTGTAAAAAAGCGCTCTGATAGGGCTCAATGGCACAGCCGAAGGCAGGGGCTACAAATCCAATTGTGTCGCCTGGTTTTATACTCTTTGGAAATCTCATTTATTTTTCTCCTTTATTTATGATAAGGTTCTTTGTGTTCAATTCGACATGCCCGGTAAATCTGCTCAAGTAGAATTACCCGCATGAGCTGGTGGGGAAAAGTCATTTTGGAAAAAGAAACAGACTCGTCAGCCCTGTCAAGTAAGGACTTAGAGAGGCCAAGGGACCCTCCAATCACAAAGACAAGGTGACTGTTCCCCCTGAGTTTAAGGTCAGAAATTTTCTCAGAAAAAGCCACAGAGTCATAGGTCTTCCCCTTCAGATCCAGGGTAATTACATACATGTTATCTCGCATCTTGGCCAAAAGCCTCTGGCCCTCCGTCTCCTTGATCTGAAGTTCCACAGCCTCAGAGGCCTGGTCCGGAGTCTTCTCGTCTGCCACTTCTATAATATTTATGTCTCCATAGCGGGAAAGGCGCTTTGTGTACTCATTAATCGCTTCTCTATAAAATTTTTCCTTAACCTTGCCCACACATAAAATAGTAAATTTCATAAAAAAATGCTCCTTAAAACCTCAATATATAGTACCATATCAGTATACACTTAGAATTATGGTCTTGACAAGTACCGAAAAAATACCTTTCCGAAATTTACAAAAAACTATCACAAGTTCTTAAGAATGCTGACACATTTTTAACACACAAAACCAATAGTATAAAAATCGGAAAGTATAAACTTTCTACTCCCACCCTATTATACGCTTTGACACCTTCGGGTGTCGGAAATAACACTCCTCTCCCGGGAGTGTTATTTTTTTGCTAAAATAGGGCATTTGCGGCACCTGTCCCCCCCAAAATAAACTTATGTATACAGGGCTTAAACTGGGATCAAAATAAAAAAAATGGAAAACAGCCTTCATAAAAAATGGGGATTAGCCAGTCAACAACCAGCTAATCCCCTTCATTATTCTACTTGTTCAAAAACAAACTGCCTATTTCACATCTGCCAAAATACAGGCGAGACCCTCCAACAAATCAGAGGCCATCAATGCATAGGCGCTCTTTTTTTGTTTCATTAGATCTCCTGCAGCTCCGTGCAAAAAGACTCCCAACTTAGCCGCCTCAAAAGGCTCTAGACCCTGGGCCATTAATCCACCGATTATGCCGGCCAAAACATCACCAGAACCACCTGTGGCCATTCCCTGATTTCCAGTTACATTGACATAGGTCTCTTTTCCGTTAGATACC
>JAILSA010000026.1 GCA_024697885.1 Eubacterium sp.
CCCAAGGGATGTTTTTCACTTTGCAGAAAAAGGTCTTGCCATAGGAATATTCTCAAGAGTATTGACTGCCTTAAATAATGGTATTTCCAAGAAAGACTTGGATATCATCACATCTGAGTATAGTGCGGGACAAGTCGATGAAATCATAGATGGTTTCAAGAATGGCTTGAAATTAAAGGAGGTCAAAATCTATTCTGATGTGAGAATTTCAGCGCCAGAAATGGGAGCCATAAAGAAAAAGCTCTGCGACGGCGAAGATGTGTCAGACGCTCTACGCTTTGTGGGTTTTAAGCCAAACATAAGCGCTTTTCTTCGTTCATGTGCTGATAAAGAGCGACAAGAAGCCCTTATAAGAATTGCAAAAATAGGCTACGATCTTCGTCAGTTAAAACTAATTGACGAGATTATAGAAGATACCTCTGTGGATGTAGCTAATTATTGTCTGGCCTCTGAAACAAAGCTCTCCTATAAAGAGTTACTGGAAAGGAAAGACTTGTTGTCACAGGATAACATTTCGTATATAGAAAATGTATTTCCAGAAAAAACATTCTCTCTTCCACAACAGGCTGTATTGATAAGGGCCATGCGGGAAAAACTGCCATTTCCAAAATTAAGAAAATTGGCAAATCCTAGGTTTACAGCGTTAGAAATGAATTTATTATTATCTTCCATGCTGTAATATGATTTTTTTAGGCATCTAATTTTTAATTAGGTGCCTTTTTTTTCGCATTAAAAGAGACATCTCCACATGATGGTAATGTAAATTATAATTTTTTAAAAGACAGGAGTTTTTTCCATAATGGCTCCTGTCTGTTTTTTATGCCTTGAAATAAGGCGGAAAGGAGAAAAGTTATGGAAGAAAAATTGAAGAAAATGGAGATAGGTACTCTCTTTAAATGGTTAGAGAGAAAATACCTACACATAGTAGGACGCAAAGGTCAAGTAAAATCCGTTCCTAGGGACGAAGACGCTTTGGCGTATACTATGCCAGGAGACAAGGTGTTTCTCAACGAGAGACATCCTGGCGTGACATCGGTAATCCTCTTGATAGGCTTATTTGTCCATGAATGTATGCACCAGGTGTACACGGCTTTCCAAGAAAGCCAAAGAACCGGACAGCTCTACAAAGGAGCAGAGCGCTCTCAGTTCCACTCTTTTGCAAATATTTGCGAAGACCCTGCGATTGAGAGAGCAGCCAGCAAAACTGTAGGTGGCTTTTTGTTGAAGTGCTTATATCAAGCAATAAAACATTTCAGCGACAACGCTGTACCCTTGCAGGACTGTGAACATCCGTATGAACAGTTATTGGACGCTTTAATAATGTTCGGAGACACCGGGCGTCTCAAGGGATATTTTACATATCCAGAAGCATACGAAATGTATGTAAAACTTAGGCCTTTGTTCCTCCAAAACATTATCGAGCCAAACGGGAAAAAGAGGGTCAAACTTCAAAAATTGATGTTCGACGCAACCAAGGACCTAAGAGAGGATTATACGCCATCGGAAAATGCTCCAAAGGGTCATTCAAGTCCATCGCTGGGTGACGGGGACGGGCAAGAAAGCCCTATGTCGCAGAAAGAAAAACAGCGCCTCAAAGATATGTTGGAAAACTTATCAAAAGAAGAAGTAGAGGCTATGCTAGATGAAAATGGCACTCCAATTTCGCTTGATAGAGAGGATATTGAGCCAACAGGCAAAAAGAAAACCTCTAAAAACACGAGCGATGATGAAAGCGGCGAAGACGGTGCCGATAACGAGGAAGGTTCTGGTTCTTCTGGTGACGGTTCTGACGAAACGAATGAAGAAGAAGGCTCTGGTTCTTCTGGTGACAGTTCCGAGGAGGCTGACGAAGAGGAAGACGCTGGTTCTTCCAGTAGCGGTTCCGACGGTGCTGACAATGAGGAGGATACTGGTTCTTCTGAGGCTGCTTCCGACGGTGCTGGTGATGATTTTGCAGGAGATAATTCCGATAATTCTTCTGACGAAGGCGAGAACGGAGACGGAGCTTCTGACGAATCCAGCGAAGACGGGACTGCCAACAACGCTGAGCAGGACGGAATGACTTGTCCTAACATGGGGCATGTAGCTACCGGCGAAGCGCAAGGAATTGGCGAGGAGTTTTGGTCTGATGCGGAAATATCCGAAGAAGATGTAGACAAGATTTGCCAGGAAATCGTTGAAATCTCTCAAATAGATGCTAGTCGAGAGGGGGTCTATGTACCAAAAGACTATCCGATTACATCAGCAAATCTGGAGGGCGTTTCATGCAATAACGAAGTGATTGACATGGAACAAGTAACCGATCGTTTGCAGGAACGCTATGAGACCATCGTGGACCAGATGTACGAAGGAATTGAGTACATTTACGAGGAACTTCTAAAACAGTTCAAGGCGGAAAGGTCTGTTAAATTCAAGGCGAAATCGGGCAAATTAAATGTAATGAGATATTACAGTCCGAAGATCACGCCAAGGATTTTCGACAAAAACACCGACCCCGGCGATAAGTCGGACTGTTGTGTTATGTTCGTTGTAGACCAGTCTGGTTCTATGTCCGGGGCCAAAATGGAGGTTACGAGGGCCGCTGTGATTATGGCAGTAGAGGCTTTAAGTAAACTTGGTATTCCGTGTTATGTCATGGGATTTACCACCGAAGGCGGATACGTAAGTAAGCACCTACATTATGTATGGTGGGAACTTGAGGAAGAGGCTCGTATTCCACTTGTTTGTATGAATGCGAGAGGTGGAAACATCGATTCTTATGCGACCAGGTACGCTCACGAGCTGTTGAACGAGCGCCATGAAAAGCATAAGCTTTTGATAACTATCCATGACGGCCTTCCATCTGTCGCTTACGGTTCTTTCGAGGACGCCATAGGCGATTGCGCTAAAAGCGTAGAAGAAATCCGAGAGGACGATATTTATACCCTCGGGATTGGCGTTGGCGTGCCGGAGAACGACATCCCTCAATTTGAGGCGATTTACGGAGAGGATTTCACTTTGGTTAACCAAGTAAATGAATTTCCAGAAGAGCTGTGTACTCTTATCAACGATACCGTGGAAACATGGTAGTCCATTTTCTTTTTTCAAGAGACCTATCAGCAGAGAAATCTGTTGATGGGTCTTTTTTGTATATAAAACATTTTCTCTTTTTTCTTCATAAAAAAAGACACGCATACATGATATCATAGACAAAATTTTTTAAACGAAAGGAGAAATAAAAAATGAGGAAAATTCTCAGAATATTGTCTATTTTGGCAATTATCGGCAGTCTTACAACAGGGATTGCAAGCACCGCATCGAAATGGTGGGGTGACAGTAACATAAAAAAGGAAGGTCAAGAGCTTCTTAATAGTGTTACTAGCACAATGGAAGATAGCACTTCTTCCCTCGAAAAGGCTACGGTAAAAAAAGTAACCGACGGCGACACCCTCACGGTAACGCTAAACGGAAACGACACAAAAATCCGTTTAATCGGTGTAGACACACCGGAGTCGGTCGCAAGTAAGGAATACTTGCAACGGACGGGAAAGAAAAATAATAAGTGGGGCAAAAAAGCTTCCGATTTTTCGAAAAAAGTCCTGAAAAACGCTGTCGTATACCTAGAATACGACGAGGAGAGAGTAGACCGCTACGGGAGAACGCTAGCGTATGTGTATATCAAGAAAGATGGAAAAATGGTCATGCACAACAAAACGCTAGTAAAGAAGGGTTTTGCCAGAGCGGTATATTATGCTCCAAATGGCAAGTACAAAAAAGAGTTTGAAAAGCTCCAAAAGAAAGCAAAGTCAAAAAAACTAGGCTTTTGGAAAGCTGGGTACGACGCTGCATTCTAATCACAAAAGGCATCTAATTATTTTTTAATTAGGTGTCTTTTTTTCTACATTAAAAAAGACAGTTTTACATTATAATAATGTAGTCCTAAATTATGTTAGAAAGGAGCAATTTATATATGACATTATTAGAACAGTTGCAAAATGCAAGCAAAAAATCAAAACAAGAAGTGGTAACTAAATATTTTAAAAAAATTGATGAATACTTACTGCGCATGGCTAATCAAGGGGAAACCTCATGCGATATGTTTTTTCACAATTTGGATATTTACGCAAACTTGCGTCTGGAACCGGCAGACTGCGATCCCGATATCATATCGTCTTCGCTAATTATGGAGGATGTGATAGATTTACCAAGTGCTGTTGACGCTATTATTTCTCACTACCGAAAACAAGGTGTTGACTGTCGCTCTTTGCTCGTCCATAACTGCGTTCGCTTTACATGGGCCACTTCACTTTAATTTCTTATATACAAACAAGAATACCCTGTTATAATGTAAGTGTAAAATATATTTTAACGCAAATGAAAGGAGATAAAAATGACCGAACTGTCTGTAGAAATCTCAATAGACGAATATTTGAGAAACAAAGATGATTATTTAAAGGTGGAAGAACTCAAGGTAACTGGCAAGGCCCCGGAAGACTGCTATGGGTTGTTCTCTTGGTTCGAGGGTGAAAAGTTGGATTTGTCTGGCCTCGACACTAGCAAAGTGACAACCATGGAATGTTTCCTCAAGAATTGCCATAACCTAAAAGAAGTAGACCTGGCAGACCTCGACACTAGCAATGTGACGAATATGTATGGGTTTTTCGAGAATTGTGAATCCCTAGAAAAAGCCAATCTAACAGGCCTTAATGCCAGCAAAGTGAAAGATATGGCATTTTTCTTCTATAATTGTGCTTCCCTAGAAAAGGTAGACCTCTCAAGCCTTGACACTAAAAATGTGACGCATATGAGCGCTTTCTTTGATGGTTGCAAGTCCTTAGAAGAAGTCAACTTATCGGGTCTTGATATCAGCAATGTGGTAGGTATGAACGATTTCTTCAATGATTGTGGTTCCCTAGAGAAGGTGGATTTGTCAGATGTCAAAATTAGTGAACAAACTGGAATTGACGGAAAATCTTTATTTTATTACAACAGATGTTGGGATATGGAATGTATCACAAACAGCCCCGAAGTGGAAAAGTTTATTGACGAATATCAAGAAAAAACAATTACTGTGGAAGAATTACTAAAAGACATAGAAGAAAATACAGAACTTTACAATGAGCGTGAGGGTAAATATCAAAATTGCTTTTGTCTAAAAGTAACCGGACAGGCACCAAAAGATTGTGGAAATTTATTCTATGGATATAAAGGAAACTACTTGAATTTATCCGAACTCGATACAAGTCAAACAACGGATATGTATGGTATGTTTTGGGAGGCAAGTGAATTATTGGCGATTAAAGGTATTGAGGACTTTGATACATCCAAGGTAACAACCATGCACAATATGTTTTCTAATTGCCATAACTTAACTGATTTAGATTTAACCAACTGGGACACTAGCCAGGTAACGGATATGGGAAGTATGTTCCACCAATGCATGGAATTAGCGATAGAACAAAATTTCGACACTTCCAATGTAACCAATATGAGATGTATGTTTGAAGAAAATTATTACTTACAAAACAACTTGCAAAATTTCGACACATCAAAAGTGAAAAACATGGAGAGAATGTTTAGTTCATTAAGCGAAGGCATGACATGGCCAGATCAAATTGACCTCTCCAGCTTCAACTTGGAAAATTGCGAAAATACAAATTGTATGTTTTTGGGCGTAGACGCTGAAATTATCGCAAGCGACCCTAAAATTATAGATGCCGTAGAACTTGAACAAGACAGACTAGAAGAACAGGAAAAAAACATATACATTGAAATTAAAAATGATATGGAAGACATTGACTATTGATTTTCTTCTACATTAAAAAAGTCATTTTTACATGATGATATTGTAAAACATTTTTAAACTGACAGGAGCTTTTTTCTCATAAGGCTCCTGTTTTTTTATGCCTAAAAGGCGGAAAGGAGCTAATTATGAGAGAGATTATGAAAGATTTCTTGGAAATCTTACGAACCTTGGTGGAGTTAAAAGAGATTTCCCCCGAAGATCGGAAACGTTTCTTGGCGGTGGCGGTGTCTGAAATGGACTGTTACCCTAAGAAAACATTCTCTTTATGCAGAGAAATATTGAAATTTTCTGTGCTAAGAGAAGAGATAGAGATTCTAATCGAAAGGGGAAATGAATTATGGCCTTGACATTACCAATTCTAAAGGAGTTTTCCATCGAGGGAACGAGTGAAAAAGAGTTTTTCGATAGTCTGGATTACATTTCAGAAAATTCCGAATGCTATTCGGTAGACTTGAAAAATTCGACATTTCTCGCCTACCTCGAAGAAACTGAGGACTTCTATCGGTTCTGGCAGTTGCCGGACAGATTGGAGGACGAAATCAGAAACGCTGTATATGGCGTAAAGCCGAAAGTCGTAAATGCGACAAAGGCTTACCTCTACGCAAAGGGAGGAGAGAAGAAAGATGTTGACCGCTTCGTTAAAGAGAACTTAGTTCTATCAGAAAGTGGAAAGTCTTATTTCTTTTCAGACCGAAGCGTTCCCTCGATAAACATGCTGTGTAAAATCGGAGGCGAAACGAATAATGAAGCGTCGCTGTATGAACGACTGCAAGAGCTTCGTTATGCCTCTAACAAGAGGTCAACGCCAGTAATGCTTGTTTGCAGAAAGGAGAACTCGTTACGCTTATGTCAATATGTTGGCGGAAAGGATTTCTACTACCAACCGTTAAGCGAGTTGTCAAAATTCGTAAACGAGTTGAAGGCCTTATTTCAACCACACGACATGAATTTCAGGTCATATCTGTTGGAACAGGGCTTTGCAAGATGTTTATATACCTTTGACGAGGTGGGAGACCGCATTGCCAATGTATATGGGGTCGAAAACCTAACGCCGGGTATTATAATTCAGACATCAGATGTAGGAGCAGCTTCCCTTACTGTATATGCCGTTTGGTTACATAAGAACGGCACGAAGACGTTCGAAGATTCTAAGAAATTCATCCATAGGGGAGAAATGAAACCTATGGAACGAATGGCACGGGAAAGCCATGAAAACATTTTCCCGAATTTTTATGCGTTACCGGAAAAGCTTGCAGACTTGATGGCAATCGACGTGATCGGGCCTACTTGTATTAACCGCAAGCAAACATACCGTGACGTTTGCGAACGCATTCTTCGACGTTTAAAGTTGGACACCTCAAAATATTTGGGGACCCGACGAACAAATAAAATCCTTGACCAATTGGTGGCGCTTTATGACGCTACGCAAGAGGTCACGGCCTACGACATGGCCGTAGACATCATGGGCCTTTCAGCCTATGTGCAAGGATTAGACCTACCAAGTACAGACATTCTGTGTCAAGCGCTTGGTAAAGTACCATTTGTTATAGAGGAATGCGTATAGCATTCCTCTGTTTTTTTTAAAAAAAAGGAGGAAAAAAATTATGAGTAAGTTTATATTAACAAGTGGGTTGGACTACAGCACCCAGCAGATGCTATTTACTGTAGTAGGAACTGTGTCTGGAAGAGTACAGGACCCGACTACGGGTAATGTGGCCTTCTATATTACAAACACGGAGTACAATGGTTCAACAAAGCAGCAAGAAACAAAAAGTTTCTATGTTGTAGTAGGACCACAAATCGGTGCTAGAATTATGGGAGAGTATCCCGATGGCACTATCGCTGTCGTTGACTGCGTTCAGCGTGGCGAGTGGTATGAGGGTCTAAAGGTTACAAAAACCAGACATGTGAAAGCCCCTTACCAGAAGAAGGATGGAAGCGTGGGTCTGCGAAACTATTTCATAGGCCCTTGGAAGATTTCAACCTTCCAAAAGAAGGTTTGGGACCAAATCGTCTCCTCTTGCCGGATGCAGGCACAAGACATAAAAGCTTGTGGAGAACCTGCATACATCAACTACCTTAACAATGAAAGATGCTACTGTGGTGGTATCAAGGTAGAAGAGGTGGCAGCAAATGGTACTGTTTCAGAACAATGGAATAACTTCCAGTTCTACAATACCAAGTTTAAGCCAGAGCTAAAAGACAAGGCGATTAAGCTGCTTACCAAGTTTGACGGAAGCAACTTAGTAGCTCCAACGGTTATTATAACTGCTGGCGAGGCAAAGACTACGAAAACGGGATCCACATTTTATTATGGCGACCGCTTTGACTTAGTTTAAGCTTCCATTCTTTCTCAAGAAAGTCTCTTGCCCTTTGGGGTGAGGGGCTTTTTTCTTATATACAAAAAACATTTCTTTTCAAGCTATGATATAATAATTATGTAACTAATATTTTTATTTTTACATGCTTTGGTATTCACGCCATAGCAAGCACCACCAATGGATTTTTACATCACGGGCCGTAAAGCCATTGGTCAAACCTCCCTATATGCCTGGTGTCATACCAGGCTGGGGAGATATTTTAGAAAGGAAGAGTATCTATGGGTAAGAAGGAAACAATAACTCCTACCACTACAATTAAAGGAAAAATCACAAGCGTAAACTGCGCCAAAAGTAATTGGTGTGCTTTTCGTGTGCGAACTGAACAAGATGTTGTTATAGGAATGAATGGCAACGACTTGCCAGCAATTCGTAAAGGGGAAGAGTATTCCTTTACAGGAACGCTTTATGAGGACCCAAAATGGGGAACGCAAATGAAAGTGCTGTCTATTAGTCCATGGATTAAGGAAACTAAGCGTGGCATCATCAACTACTTATCCTCAAGCAATTTCCCTGGCATTGGCCCTAAAATAGCAGAAAGTATTGTGTCTCATTTTGGCACTAAAAACACTTTGCGAATACTAAAAACAAAACCTGAACGATTAGACGAAATTCAGGGGTTAAGTAAGGCAAAAAAACAAATTATTATAGATGGAATAAGAACCGACGAATTAGCGTTAGAATTACAAACCATTACCAATGGTGGTCTAACCATGAACCAGATATCAAAAATTGCAAAGGCATATGGCAAAGACGCTTGTAAGCGTATCAAAAAAAATCCGTATGACCTATGCTATGATGTAGACGGGATCGGCTTTCTAAAAGCAGACGCTATAGCAAAAAATATGGGAATTGATGATTTTAGTCCGTTCCGAGTAGAGGAAGGCATCGTTTACGCCCTCAAAGAGCAGTCCGAAACACAAGGGAATGTATATTCTAACTTAAATGATTTGCTAGAGGATAGCATAGACGCTCTATTTCCGGTTGCGCTATCCTTCAAAAAGAGACAAGTCACAAAGAAAGTGTACGAAAGTTTCGAAAAAAGACAGGCAGCGTATGACAAGGCTGGTTTTAACACTTATGATTATCAGATATTACAGCAGTTTCGTCAAAATCGACCAAAATACGAACAAGCGATATCCGAAGCCTTGAAAAAGGACATCGAAAATCAAAAAGTAGTGTACGAAATCGACCAAACGACAGGCGAAAAAAGAGTTTACTGGAAGAGATTATATGATGCGGAGAAGGAAACTGCATACTACCTAAATCGTTTAATTCAGTCTGACCCGGTACGAGAATTTTCAGATGGGGAAATCCAGGCTGGTATTCTAGCGTTCGAAAAGGAACAGACCGAAAAAGGACACGCAGAAGGATGGCTTATGCCAAATCAGACATTTACCATGGAAGAAGAACAAAAATCCGCCGTCAAAACAGCGTTACAGAACAGAATTTCGGTTATTACCGGAGGCGCTGGATGCGGAAAAACCACGATTTTGTCTTGTATATGTAAAATTTGGGAAACTCAGGCTAAGAAAAAGGATAGTATCGTCTTGTCAGCGCCAACGGGAAAAGCTGCGCAGCGTATGAAAGAAACAACAGGACGAGATGCTACCACAATTCATATGCGTTTAGCAAGAGAGGAAACACACCAAAACGAGCTGTGCGTCATTGACGAGTCTAGTATGATTGACATTGTTTTGGCAGAAAAAACCCTTAGATTATTTAAGGATAAGTGCCAGCTTCTTTTCATTGGTGACTTCAACCAGTTGCCAAGCGTTGGCCCCGGTGCTTTCTTTCAAGATTTGTGCAAAAGTCCTCACATCTCAACGGCTAGGCTTACCAAAGGCCACCGAAACCAAGGAAATATCGCCTTAAACGCTAATCGCATAAATAAAGGCGAACCGTTTTCTACTTTCACTTTTGGGGATGATTATGTGTTTGTGGAATGCGAGAATGAGAATGTTATTCCATACATGAAGTCTTGTTACCAGAAGTTTTTAGAGAATGGCGTCACCGAAGAGCAAATGATTATCATTTCTCCCCAGGTCAAACAGGGACGCTCTTGCGTCAATAACTGTAATGATGCTATTCGTGAACTAAAGCGAGAAATGTATGGAGAACCGAAGAAAATCCCTAAAACACAATTCTTTGTGAATGATAGAGTTATGTGCATTCGAAATAATCATTACAAAGAGGGTGAAAACACGGAAGCCAACAACATTAAGGGCATCTATAATGGCGACACCGGAACGCTAGACCGGTACGACGAAGGAAGGGAACAGGCAAGGTTTTTGTGTGATGATGGAAGAGAATATTGGCTGACCGCCAACGAACTCGACGACTTTGCTCCAGCGTATGCGATCTCTTGTCATAAGTCTCAAGGTTCTGAATATCCCGTTGTAATGATGAGTATCACTATGGAATTTTACATGATGTTAAAGAGAAATATCTTATATACGGGAACTACACGAGCATCAAAAAGGCTTTTGCTCTTTGGCTCCTCGAAAGCGCTTAACGCTGCCATTAGAAATCAAGAGTATAACCAAAGAAATACCCTACTACAAGAAAGGATTAAATCGAATAATCCATTTTTATAAAAAGAATAGGTAAAAAAGCAGCAATACAACAAATCATCTCCACAAGATATGTATAAATTTCTTATATACAAAAAAACGAGACGCAAAGAGATTTAGTACAATATATATAAGGTAAGAAGAAGCCACGATTTGACTTTCTTCTATACCAGGCGATTTCGTTTTACTCAACCACAACAAAGGAGATGATTAGTTATGTATACAAATTATATCGAAAAAATAAGGAAAGCACTTGAAATTGAAACTGAAAAAAAACAAGACGAAGCCATCCTCGAAAAAATGGACGAACTGACACAGGGTGCAAGAAACTTTAAGGAAAAAATCAAGATTACAAAAACAGAGGAGTATCAAACATTATTAAATGACTATGAAGAGGCGGTTGAAAAGGTCCATTTTCTAGAAAAGTGTTTAAAAACGGCAATCGAGTGCAACGCAAAAGACGAACGCAACACGCTAAGAAAAGCAATCCAAGAAAATATTGAAAAATTAAATAAACCAGCCCATTACAAGAGAACGAAAGAGCTGATTGAAAGCCTTATTAACGAAAACAATTTAAAAGGCACTTTCTGGTCTAATGGTCATTGTTTAAGCTACCAAAATAACCAGTATGACCAAAGATTGCATCTCTGTCGTCTTTCTGATGGAGTTATCGACCCTAACCAGGATTTTAACTTGGAAAAACTTCCTGCGCCTGACGAAATTGAAAAAGCAGTTAGAGAAGCTCATGAGCCTTTTAAAAAATGCAAGGAATATGCTGATAAAATAAACACTATTGCTCGTGAAGCAAGTGAAAAATATCCAAACGAATTAAGCGATTGTTTTAGATTTAATTATTATATTAAGCCTTTTTATTAAAGGGGGGGACAGGTAATATGAACATTGAAAAATCAAATTTCACATATAAAAAGAATTGTAAAGGCCAAGTTTTTGATGGTAGAAAAATAACCAACAATAGCAGCTATGTTGTTTTATATAATGGTTCATTGGTCGGAGAGGTTGCAACACTAAAAGAAGCAAGGTCTTTCATTGACAACCTTGTTAGACATCAAAGATTGAAATATACAGCTGAATACTAACAAATCGCTGAGCTAACGGCTTAACGGGCAGAAAGAGGAGAGTGAATTTTATGGAAAAGAAAAATAGAAGATTATTAAAATGGCTATTCGGAGGCCTTGTGGTTCTGGGCCTATCCCTCGCCTGTCAAAGCGAGGCAAAAGCACGTACCCTATATGAGAATGTAGATGTCGAGGAAAGTTCTTGTTATTCCGGCTTTAAAAAATGTTGGAAGTATGCTACCAGAGCCAAAATAAGCGTGAACAAAAAGGGATATCTAAAAAATATGGAGTTTTTTGGAGCAGAGCCTAAGAATGAAACTTGGGCCTCTTGGAATTTTGATACTACTAAAAAAGCTGGTGTTGTAAAAGTAAAACTCAAGCTTTACAAGAAAAAAAAGAAACTAAAAACCATCAAAATCCGTCTTGGTATCGGTATAAAGTATTGGAAGAGCGATCTGTTTACTTCCAAAAAAGCTTTTAAGTTGCAAAACAAGTATCGAAAAAAAGAAGGCGCTTCTAAAATAAAATGGTCAAATAAGTTATATGAAATCTGCGAACATCGTTTAAAAAAATACGACGTAAGCCACGATTACCTAGTAGAAGATATGACATCTTTTGGTTTAGGCCATGTAAAGATGGGAGAAAATCTGACCTGGAATTGTATACAGTATAAAACCTCTATCCATAATTGGCTTAATAGCCCAGGTCATCATAAAAACATGATGGACGAAAGATGGAAATACGGCGCTATAGCGCATATCGGCGGTACTTGGGTTGCGATTTATACAGATTCCTTGTAAAAAAATAGGAAGAGGCTCATTTTGGCATGAGTTTCTTCCTATTATAATACACTTTTTTATTTGTTTTTTTCTAAAGCATGAAATCTTCCAGACTGGAATCCACTTCATCACTTGTAATACCAATATACCTTAAAGTAATCGAAGGAGAAGAGTGATTAAACAATATCATTAAGAGGGCCACATTGTGATAAGTCTTGTAATGCCAATAACCGAAAGTTTTGCGAAGGCTGTGTGTACCGATATTGTCAATACCGATATCCTGGCAAACGCCATGAAAGACACGCCAGACCGTTTGACGCATAAGAGGTTGATTTTGTCCTTTTCGGCTCTGGAATAAATAATCACCTTCCTCTAAATGTTTTGTTTCAATATAGTCTCTAATTTCTTTTTGCAAATTTTTATTTAGCAAAAGACGGTTATGTTTTCCCGTCTTTTTTTCTTTTAGTTCCAAATGTCCCTTATCCTGTAAATCATCTACCTTGAGATGAAGGAGATCCGAAATACGAAGCCCGGTATTGATACCTAGAACAAAAATCAAATAGTATTTCAAATCGTATTCTTCCTTCAATAAAGTCTTAATGATTTTTATGGATTTCTTGTCTCGAATCGGCTGCACATATTTCATCAAGGTCCACTCCTATCTTTTTTAGTTGTTCGCAAATTTCCTCAACAGTTTCTTTTTCAGAAAAACTATTGCTCCAATGTAGCCACAAAATCTTCCATTCGATATATGAGATTATATCGCAAAAAGTTTCATATCGTTTCAAGTCTCGTTCCCGGTCACGCAAGGTTTCCACTTCTCGCAACAAACGCAACAATTTTAAGTGCATCTTTTTCCCTCTTTTCCCCTTCTTTTTCTTCCTTTAGTATATCATTTTGAATGCGACAAAACAATAGAGAAATATATATTAAGTAACATTCAAAAAGGCTAGATTTCGACCAATTTGAAAAAAACAACGATTTTACGCTATTTGCAGCGATTTTTGAATGCGACATAATAAACATTATGTAACATTTATGCAAACTTTGTCTTGATTATTGCAAGGGAATATGACACACTAAAAGAAGGAAAATATTAAGCTAAAGGAGAGGGGATTACTATGCAAACAATTCATATTAACGATTACCAAAAATTGACTGGTAAAGAATTACAGAACGATTTGAAGATCGTGGGCCAGGCTCCACGTTCCTGTGCGGAGATATTTCGAGAGTTCAAAGGAAAGGCATTAGACTTATCTGACCTCGACATGAGTGCAACGGTAGATGTCAGTCGGATGGTGGCAGGATGTGAAAATTTAACAAGTCTGACTTTTCCCAAGCAAGAAAGTCACCCAGTATATTTAGACTATATGTGTGCGGGCTGTAAAAGTTTGACTACCATTGACCTCGCTGGCATAAAGACAGACCAGACAGTACGAGCAAGAGGAGCATTGTTGAATTGCACCTCTTTAGAGGAAGTTGACTTAGGGGGCCTAGACACCAGTTCTTTACGAGATGCAAGAGAGGTGTTTGCAAATTGTGAGCAATTAAGGGATGTGAACCTGGCCGGGGTTTCTGGCCCTCAGCTAATTAGCGTATCGGGTATCTTTGAAAATTGTAAAAGTTTAACGGAAATTGATTTAAGTGATTTTCAGTCGAACCAGATGAAAGATATGAGCGAAGCCTTTGCTGGGTGCCAGGCATTAAAAGAGGTAAAACTTCCTGCTCTTGAAAGCAAGGATTTGTTAGATTTATCTTCCCTGTGTGAAGACTGCCATGAGTTAGAGCATATAAATATAGGAAATCTGGATACCTCTGCTGTCGTTGATATGAGTTCCATGTTGGAAAATTGTCGAGCGCTAGAAGATATAAACGCTTGTATATCTGGATTAGAAACAAACAATGTTCGGGACTTTAGTAGAACTTTTTACGGATGCGAAGCTGCAAAGACCTTAAACCTTTCCGATTTTGATTTATCAAATGCTTTGTATTTAGATGGTCTTTGCGCAGAATGTTCCTCTTTAGAAAGAGTAAACGCACAAACGCTCCAACTCGATAACGCTTTAACGACAGAACATATTTTTGATGGATGCCTTAATCTGGGCGAAGTTGTTTTGCCGGAAAACAGAAATGACAAACTAAAAACGATAGAAGCGCAAGCAGAAATTCAAATACATCATTACAACGAGATCGCTGCTCCCGAACTCGAAGCCAACGACTTAGAATTGTAATCAGTAAATGTTTTATCTCGTTTTTTTCATTCAAAAAAAAAGACAGTTTCACATGATGAAATTGTAATTTAAACTTTGAAGTAAAAGAAAGGAATAACAATAAGTGATGGTATCTAACGAAGAAAGACATGAGTTTTTAAAAAAAGTTCAAGAAGCGGCCAAGGGAGCAACCGGAAAAATCAATAATCCATCGGGTGTCGTAGTATTCGACACGGAAACAACTGGACTGGATTTTGATGATTCAGAGATTATACAGTTTTCTGCCATGGACGGGGACGGGAATGTTTTGCTTGACACTTTAGTACGACCTTATTGGTCCAAAGAGTGGCCAGAAGCAGAAAATATTAACCATATTTCCCCGGAAATGACAGCAACAGCACCATATCCACACGAAATCGCAGCGAAGGTAAAAGAGATATTTAATTCAGCTGACACCCTTGTAGCCTACAACGCACCTTTTGATTTAACCATGCTTAAATCTTGGGGAATTGAAGAACAGGAAGGGCAAAGAAGATTTGATGTTATGGTGAATTTTGCGTTTATCTACGGCGAATGGAACGACATGCGCCAGGATTACAAGTGGCAGAAATTGGTAAAATGCGCTGATTACTACGGTTATGACAAAGTTTTTTGCGATGGCACGAAAGCCCATGATAGTTTGGAAGATGTACGAGCAACCTTATATTGTTACAATAAAATATTAGAACCATTAGAAGTGACAGTAGATGAATTAGTAAGAGACCAAAAAGAAAACAGCGAACTTTACTCTATGAATTGTGGAAAATACCAAAGAAACTATAATCTCAAGGTGACTGGTAAGGCTCCGAAAGACTGCTCTGATTTATTATCAGGGTTCATGGGAGAGAAGTTGGATTTATCTGAATTGGACACAAGCGAAACGACAGATATGAGCTGTTTTCTCGCAGATTGCCCTTCCCTAAAAGAGGTAAACCTAACAGGGCTTGATACTTCCAATGTGACGAATATGCAAGGCTTCTTCGATAATTGCAAATCCCTAGAAGAACTGGATTTGTCAAGCCTCGATACTAGCAAGGTGACAGATATGCATTCGTTTTTTGAAAAATGCTATTCTCTAACAGAAGTAGACCTAACAGGCCTTGACACTTCCAATGTAACGGATATGGATAGTTTCTTCGCCGGTTGTGGTTCCCTAGAAAAGGTGGATTTGTCAAGTCTTAACACCAGCAACGTGGCAAATATGGGCTGGTTTTTCGAGGATTGCAATTCCCTAGAAGAAGTCAACCTGGCAGGCCTTGATACTAGCAATGTATGGAATATGAGCTGTTTCTTCGATAATTGCCATTCCCTAAAAGAAGTTGACCTGGCAGGTCTTGACACCAGTAAAGTAGAGAATATGTGCTATTTCTTCGAAAATTGTGAATCCCTAGAAAGGGTAGATTTGTCAGACCTTGACACTTCCAATGTGACAAAAATGTATAGCTTCTTCGAAAATTGCCGTTCCCTAGAGGAAGTAGACCTAACAAACCTTAACACCAGTAATGTAAAGGATATGAACTATTTCTTTTCAAACTGCAAATCCCTTAAAAAACTCGACCTCTCCAGTTTCAATTTAGAAAACTGTGAAGATACAGATTATATGTTTGAAAATGTGCAAGCCGAAATTATAGCAAGTGACCCAAAAATTATTGATGAAGTAAAATTTGAACAAGACAGACCAAAAGAACCGGAGCAAGATATATTTCTTGAAAATGACATAGACGATATAGATTATTGAATTTTTAAAAGAAAGGACAAAAAATGACCGAGATTTCCATAGACGAGTATCTAAACAACAGAACTAATTTTTTAGATGATTATTTAAGAGTAAAAGAACTCAAGGTAACCGGCAAGGCTCCAAAAGACTGCTCTGGATTATTCTCCGGGTTCAAAGGCGAAAAACTTGATTTGTCTAAACTAGACACCAGTGAAACGACAGATATGTGCTATTTTTTCGCAGACTGTCCTTCTCTAAAAGAAATCAACCTAACAGGCCTTGACACAAAAAATGTGACGAATATGGAAAGCTTCTTCGAGGATTGCCATTCCCTAAAAGAAGTCAACCTGGCAAGCCTTGATACCAGTAAAGTAGAGAATATGCGCTATTTCTTCGATAATTGCAAATCCCTAGAAGAAGTTGGTCTAATAGGCTTTGATACTAAAAATGTGAAAAATATGCTCTGTTTCTTCTTTGGTTGTGAATCCATAAAAAAACTTGACCTTTCCAGTTTTAATTTAAAAAAATGTAAATTTACAAATTGTATGTTTACAGATGTAAAAGCTGAAATTGTGGCAAGTGACCCAAAAATTATGGATGCTGTGAGACTTGAGCAAGAAGAACAAGAAGGAATGGAGCATATTATATCCATTAAAAATGATATAGACGACATTGATTATTGATTTTTTCCACATTAAACAAGACATCTTCACATGATAATAGCGTAGAAAAATTTTTAAACTGACAGGAGCTTTTTTTCATAAAAGGCTCCTGTCTATTTTTTATGCCTAAAAAAGGCGGAAAGGAGTTCTATTATGAACATAAATGTAACAAAAAAAGAGATTTTGGAAGAGAAAAGCGGTGACGCTGTAGTAGTCTGCGAGGACGGGGTTCACGAGATCGGAAGCCGTGGGCCAAGCGTCTTTTCGGAAACAAGGAAGAAGACCGTTCAGGCAGGCTTTGCAAAAGTTCCTTGTGTGTGGAACACGGCAGGAATTGCTGCAAATGCTGTTATGGCGAAAGGCCTGAATAAAGCCTTCGTTGTAAACGAGGATACGGTAATGGTGTCTGGCGAGGGATATGACGATGCCGGATTTTCGGCAATGCTCGTAGAAAATGTTTTGACAACGAGCGTCCCAATTATATCGCCAGTCGCTATGATAAGCGCCATGGTGGTAATTCTTGCGGATATCGCTCGTAAAAACGACGAGTTGCAGGAATTACTAAAAAAGGCGTTTTTTGAAAGGAACCAGAATGGCGCCATGTCTTCTTTCGTTGCAATTAAGATTTGCGATATTGCGTTACACGCAATGGAAGAGGAGTATGTAATCCAGGAAATGGATAAGGAGACCATAGACGCAAGCCTTGAACAAGCGGTCTCTGTGAACGCTGCGAAAAAGATAGCGGACGGAGAGGGTATGGATGAAATGTTTCCGTGTCCAAGTATCCGTGAGTTGGAACAAAAGACAATTTCCGCTGGCGGAAGCGGAACAGCATTATACATGAAGTCACCACAAGAAATTTTGGAGATGGCAAAAGAGGGCAAATTCGTTGTCAATGCTCCGTTGGCAGAGGATATGAGGCAACAAGTTCCACCGTTGACGGAACTCGATTTGTATGTGCCAACAGAGGAGTTTAAGGAGTTTCTTCTAAAATGCGTGAGGGCCTTAGACCGTATTCAATGTAGAGTGGAATGCGGAAAAGAAAGCCTATTGGAACAACTCGGTTCCGATGTGGTTAACGCCTGTGCGCTTGGCGGACCGGGAACGGGTAAATCTACCATGTTCCACATGGCGGCCGCTGCGCTGCAATTACCTCATTCCATTAAAACGTTGTCTCCAGACAGCGAGGAAAGTGATTTCCAAGGAGTGAATGTAGTGGTAAACGGGCAAGTACAGACGGTTGACCCAGAGATTCTCAAGGCCTTCCAAAGTCCGGGGATCCTCACCATGGAGGAAATCAAGCAGGCAAGGCAGCCATTGCTTATGAGTATGGTGTCGCAAATGCTTGAAGCTCCGTACTTCATTGCTAAAAACGGAACGGAACGAATTTATCGTCACCCTCTTTGCATCGTGACGGCAGCGTTTAACCCGTCAGCCGAGGGCGAAATCTATAATGCGACGAAGGACCGTTTCGGTACTTATTATCGTATTGAGGAGCCAGAAACGGAGAAGATGCAGGAAATGTTGCAGTTAAAGGGCTATCCGAGAGAGCATGTAGAATGGGTGTACCATATGCACTTGAAGATAAAGAACTTTTTGAAGGGCAACAAGAAGTATCGTCGGCTTGTAGAGTTAGCGTCTCCTCGAAGGTGTCTGGCAGCCTTACAGTATTTGCAGGAAATTCCTGTAAAAGGCTCCGAATACACAGCGATACGGAGAACAATGATTGACCTCTTTGAGGACGACACGCTTCGAGAAGGCTTGCTCGACATGATTTCAGACGAGCCAGCGCTGTTTGAGTAATTAAAAATCTTTTTTATCCTTATGCTTCGTTTGAGGCATAAGGATTTTTTTTTACATTAAAAAAGACATTTTCACATGATGATATTGTAAAACATTTTTTAAAAGACAGGAGCATTTTTTCCATAACAGCTCCTGTCTATTTTTTTGGCCCCAAAAGAGGGCAGAAAGGAGATAAGTTATGGAGAACACAAATGAAAGAATCATCTTAGAGGTAAGAGGAGAGACATCAAACAACGGAGGCGTTCCTCATTTTGCGGTATGCAAACCAGAAGCTAATATTCCGGCCTGGGTTGCTGGTGACATGCCATTCAAGGGCGTCCTCGAACTGCTAAATTTAGAGTTCGAAATTTTTGACGACGACGACAAGGAAGAAAAATCGTCAGCGCTCGCTCAGGAGGCCATCCAGTTAGAGGTGTGTGAAGCAGAGAAGGAGGTCGTAAATGGCGGAACTATTCCAATATTTGCTGTGAGCAAACCGGATAGTAATGTCGCTATTTGCATTCCAACCGAAATGCCGCTTGAGGTTGTCCTTGAGCTGGTTAAGGATAATCTTGAAAACATTGACGAGAAAAAAATAAAGTCAGCGTTGTCCGATTATGAGGAGGTACAAAAAAACTTGTTCGTAAAGACAGTAAATTCTGACATGAACGAGGAATTACTAAAGAATCATCCACATAAAAAAGTGGACGATCTTGCGCTGATTGCCTGCGTTTGTGTCAAGAATGACGAGGAAGGTATCCATAGCACCTACGTGACCCAGGAGTTATTGAAAGACTGGAAAAAAACGCCGGAAGAGGTCATTGAGGCGGCAATAGACAACACGCCAAATGTGTTGTCGCCGTCCATAATGCGCTTGGGGGATATGCTGAGTGCAATACTAGGACCAGGGGCAGAAGCTGTTTCAGAAGAAGCCTTTATTCCCCTCATTGTAACAGCGGGTACGGGATGCTATGGCGCTTCTTGTATTTTTGCACCGGGCATCTTGGAGGATATTGCCAAAAGGATGGGTGGTTCTTCATTCTATCTGATTCCAAGTAGCGTGCATGATTGGTTTGTGCTACCGTCATGTATCGCAAAAACAAGCAAGACAAACATAGTCGATACTATTTCGTCTGTGAATAAAAGGTTGGAACCAGATGAAATCCTGTCAACGCATGCGTACAAGGCGAGACAGGAAAACGGTGAATGGAAATTGATTTCCGCTTAAATTCTGTTTAATCAAAATCCTGTAATCACCGAAAAAAGGCTACTCTGTTTTCTAACGAAAATGGAGTAGTTTTTTTGTTGTCGTAAAACAAAAAATGTTGTATAATAAAGAAGCTAAAAGTTAAATCAGGTCAAAAGTATTCCTTAATGACCGATAGCCCTACAAGAATTGCCCCTTGTGGGGCTATTTTTTTTAACATTAAAATAGACGGTCGCACATGATAATTTTGTAACTAAAAAAATATGATAAAATAGGAACATATTATGAATTAGTAAAACAGTACAAAAAAAGAAAGGATGAAACTATGACAGAGATCACGATAGACGAGTATCTGAAAAATAAGGATGATTATTTGGAAGTAGAAGAACTCAAAGTAATTGGTAAGGCCCCGGAAAGCTGCCGTAATTTATTTGCAAATTTCAAGGGGAAAAAGGTGGATTTGTCTGAATTGGACACAAGCGAAACGACGGATATGAACTGTTTTTTTGATGATTGCTATTCTCTAAAAGAAGTAAACTTAACAGGCCTTGACACCAGCAAGGTAGTGGATATGTATGCCTTCTTCTGTAACTGCCGCTCCCTAGAAGAGGTAGACCTATCAGACCTTGACACCAGCAAGGTAACGAATATGGAATATTTCCTCTCAGGCTGTGAATCCCTAAAAGAAGTTGACCTAGCGGGCCTCGACACTAGCAATGTAACTGATATGAGAGGTTTCTTCTCAGGCTGTGAATCTCTAAAAGAAGTTGACCTAGCGGGCCTCGATACTAGCAAGGTGGAAGATATGCACTGTTTCTTCAAAGATTGTGATTCCCTAGAAAAAGTCAACCTGGCAGGCCTTGACACTAGCAATGTATGGAATATGGAGGGTTTCTTCTTTGGTTGTGAATCCCTAGAAAAGGTAGACCTATCCGGTCTTGATACTAGCAAGGTGTCATATATGAACTGTTTTCTTGCAGATTGTTATTCCCTAAAAGAGGCGGATTTGTCAAACCTTGATACTAGCAATACGAAATATATGATACGTTTCTTCGAAAATTGCGAATCCTTAAAAGAAGTCAACCTAGCAAACCTTGATACCAGTAAAGTGTGGAGTATGAACTGCTTCTTCTGTAATTGTGAGTCTCTAGAAAAGGTGGATTTGTCAGGCCTTAACACTAGCAAAGTGGAAGATATGGAAGGCCTTTTCTACAAGTGCTTTTCCCTAGAAAAACTTGACCTCTCCAGTTTTAATTTAGAGAATTGCGAAAATACACATTGTATGTTTGCAGGTGTAGAGGCTGAAATTGTAGCAAGCGACCCTAAAATTATTGAAGCTGTAGAATATGAACAGGAAAGACAAGAAAAGGGATATGATATGTGTATTTGGAATAATATTGAAAATGCGATAGAAGACATTGACTACTGATTTCCTTCACATTAAAAAAGACGTTTTTACATAATAATTGTGTAAAATGATTTTTTTAAACGAAAGGAGTGACGGATATGCTCAAGTTTGAGAGAGAATTAAACCCGAAAGTATTAGACGCTAACGGGGACCCTTTTTTCGACAAAAAGGGGAGAGCGGCTGCGTTCTTTGCAGCGTTCGAACAAATAATCAAGCATTACCACGAAGCAAACGAAAGCGATTCCTATTGGGAAGCGCTTGTGGGAGATGCTGTATATGTCGGAAAAAAATGGGGGCGACTGGGCGAGAAACTTGTTATGAGTTTTCTTGACCTCCAGCAAAAGAAGTTGGACGCTCTCACGGAAGGGCATCCAATGGAAAAGGAGCCAGAGGAAGGATTTGACGAATTTTTCCTCAACTTTACGGCTCTCTGTTCGATTTATGGTGGCAAAATTGAACAAGACACTCAGTATTGGGTTGACATGACCCATGATGCCATCAAGGTAGGAGAGTTATGGGGAAAGACCTCCTCAGCTCTTTGTTTAGGGTTCATTGACTACCTCCAAGAGAAACAGTTCGAGGAGGAAGTCGAAAAGGAGGTGGCCGTATGATAGACCAGTCTCGGATAGACAGAATAAAAGACTATTGGGACGGTGCCTCGGTGGCAGATTTGATAGATTTGCCATACGACCCTAAAACAAAAAGATACTGCTGTCCAAAGCATCACGATTCACACCCGTCAGCGACGGCCAAAGATTACGGTCTTATGTGCTGGGCGGGCTGTGGTGCCATTGATGTAATAGAAATGGTAGAACTCGTAAAGGGATATCGTTTCCATGAGGCAGTACAGTTTCTCGAACAAGAGGCAGGTTTTTCGCAAGAAGTTCTGATGCCAAAAAAGACCTGCCCTCTCAACGAGGAAGAACTTCATGTCATAGGATTAAATAACTCCAAACCTGGCATGATGGTAAAAAAGTCGCAGACGGATAGCGCAAAAGAGAGAGGAACATATATCAAAAAATCGTCAGAAGAGGGCGAGGACGCACCTCGATTTGATATATACGAACCAGTTCGTATGCGAATATCCGACTTGTATTCGGATAATCCAGAAGCGACAAAAAAAATGATGCATGACCATGCCATAGAAAGCGTTTGCTATTATACAAGCGAAATGCTGGAAGCAGAAGACGACATGATCAAGCAGTTTTTCCGTGAACAAGTGAAAAAAACTTACAAAATCATGGAAAAATTGCAAAACGCATAAAAAAAGACAGTTCTCCTTAAAGTTGGAGGACTGTTTTTTTTAACATTAAAAGAGACATCTTCACATGATAATAGCGTAGAAAAATTTTTAGCAGACAGGAGCGTTTCCATAGCGGCTCCTGTTTTTTTATGCCTAAAAAAGGCGGAAAGGAGCTTGTTATGGAAATTAAAAAGTTAAACTTAAGAAACGTTAGGGGCCTGGAAGAGCAGAGTATCGAATTTGACGATATTACCGCAATTATGGGGCCAACCGGTTCCGGTAAAACCACCGTTGTAAGAGCATTAGAGAGCGCATTGGCGCATACATCAAAAAAAGATATTACAATGATGTCCAATAATGCCAGGACAATGGAAATTGACCTTGACCTTGAAGATGGAAATAATCTCAAGGTGACAAGTTCAAAAAATTCCGCAGGGGGCGTTACCTCGAAGGTGGCGATAAACGGAACAGCAACAACGTTTGATGCTGCTTCTGAATTTCTGGAAAACACTTTCGGAATTAAGAAGGAAGCAGCACTAAGGGCGATTTCCCAAAGCGAGATGAAGAACTCGTTGACGGATATTGGTCCTTTTCTCCTAAGTTACATTCCAGAACAACTGAATGTAGCAAAGGTAAAGTCATTCATCAAGGCACCTCGTAAAGAAGTCTTAGATGAAATTGACATGATATTTCCTGCAATGCCGGATACGTTCTCGTTGGACGAAGTGAAACGGATTCACGAGGATGTGAAAGCGTCACGAAAAAATGTGGGAAAAAAGGTAGAGGTTCTAAAATCATCTACGGCCCAGTATGAGCAAGAAAACCAAATCGACCATTTAGTCGAGTTGGAAAAACACGGGCTATCCTCTTTTGAGGCGGATCGTGAAAATGTCTTGCAGGAACTGGGAAAAGCCAGCGCCATGGAGCAGCTTCACAAACAATGGCTTTCGGAAACGCAACGAAAAGAGGCTCTTCAAGTCGAGATATCGGCATTAACGAACCAGCTTTCTGGATTGGAAAATGTCCGAAAACCGGATGAAGAAGAAAAAGAAGCTCTGGCGATGGCTTTGGAAAAGAAAAAGGAGGAAAAATACAATGCGTCGGCCACGCTGTCAACTCTTCGTGAGAACATTGACGCATTCAAAAGGTCGTTAAGCTCTGACCGTATTACCTGTCCAATTACAGGGTGCCTCTGTTCCACGGATGCATCCGAATTTAAAAAGGAATTGGCAGATTTGATTAGAGCGAATGAGGAAGGCGCCGCTTACCAGGAGACCTTAATCCAAAAGCTCGAAGGTGAGATAGAAAGTCTCGCCAAAGATGTCAAGGAATGGCAGGATTTAGCGAATGCTTATCAAGAAAAACTGTCCTTGATTAAAAAAATCGAGGAAAGGAAAAAGGCTATTCCAACTATTGGGCCAGAACCGATGGTGATCGGCGATAGCGTCTTATTATCCCAGAAATCCAAGTTGGACGACGATATTAAATCGTTAAGTCAGTTTTTGGAGTACAAGGAAGATAAGAAAAAATTGGCTCGAATGGAAAGTCGCTTAAGCGTGTTGAAAGAATTGTGTGACATGATGAATACCAAAGGTGACATCATGGTCGGCATTCACGACCACTATATCGGAATGTTTAATAAAATTCTGGAAGAACGCTCTGCGCTGCTTGACTGCGGAATGACGGTTCTTTTGAAGAACGAAAATGGCATCCGTGCTGAAATCCATTCCAAAGGGCAAACGAAAGACATCAAGGATGCGTCTTCGGGCGAAACAGCACTCGCAATGTTCCTTATGGCTGACATGCTAAACCAGCTCACGGGTTCTCGCATTATCGTTCTCGATGATGTGGACAAGCTGGACGAAGGCATGTTCAGTAAACTTGCAAAATTCATAAAGCAAGTGAAATCCGAGTACGATAATATCATTATCCTTGGAATTAACCATGAGGACACAATGGCCATGCTGAAAAAAGAGGGAGTTACCGTTCACGAACTCTCGGCCTAGTATTTTCCTCCAAGACCTTGTATACCGTTTGGTATACAGGCAATGTCATTAAGTTAAGGGATAACAGTCAGATTTCAGTCCGACTGTTCCCTTAACCAAAATGGCAAAATGAAAAACTGAATAACGCCCAGATAACCCATAATCTGGATGATAAGCCTATGAAGGCTGTGACTATTATTAAAATAGACAGCCTGATGGGAGGTTGTCGGAAAGATTAAGAGGTAAGAAAAATGGCAAAACAATTTATCATACCAGTAGAATGGTCCGTCTATTCGACAGTAAAAGTAACTGGTGTATCAAGTGTTGAAGAAGCGATAGCCTTAGTCGAAAAACATTTAGACGACCTTCCTTTATGCAAAGACCCTGAATACATTGACGGAACATACCATATCGACAAAGAAGGTGCCGAAGTCGGATACGGGCATATCGGAGACGTTAGCGTTGATAAAGATGGAACGATAATACCATAAACGAACTAATTACCATTTTGGGTAGGTTGCTTAATCAGTAATCACAAAATGTCATCAACTTTGGTTGGTGGCATTTTTTTTATTCAAAAAATAATACATATGTACATATTATATATAGGAAGGAGATGGTGTGAATGGCACAATTTAACAAAAATTATCCGATACCATGGAAATACGAACAAACGGTGTGTATGAACTGTCTACAGACAATGACAAATATCGTTCCTTTGCGTGTAGACGGTATCATGTGGGGCGAGAGCGGAAGGACAGGCGCATACAGTTGGCTAAATCTCTGTCCAAAATGTTACGAAGATAGTACACGAAAAAATCCAGACCTTTGGAATGGAAGCGACGATTACGCAGACATGGACTTGAGAGAACCGGGCCAGGACGACTTCGATTTTGTCTACGAAGACGCTGAAAGCGAACTCTATCCCTACGAAGACGAGGTGTGCGAGTATTTGCGACAACTTCCCTTGGCAGGGCAGGAGCTTTTCTGGAACCGCTTTTATGTGACGAACAACGAAGAAATGGACCAATGGATGGCGTATCCCGGCGACTGGATAAAGTTTAGGACCGGAATAATACAGCAAAACCAAATCCGGTATCAGAAACTCGATATCGTATTGGCGAAGAATATCCATACGCTGGAACTCATGTAATTCTATTTTTCTTATATACAAGTATGAGGACGAGAAAATAATCTGCTAAAATAATTATATCGGTACAGGAAAAAGCCGACACCCAAACATAAGAAAGGAAGATATGACATGACCGAGATTTCTATAGATGAATACTTATATAACAGGGCTGATTATTTGAAAGTAGACGAACTCAAAGTAACTGGCAAGGCCCCAGGAAACTGCGCTCATTTATTTTCAGGGTTCGATGGAGAAAAGTTGGATTTGTCTGAATTAGATACCAGCGAAACAACGGATATGCGTGGTTTTTTCCAAGATTGCATTTTCCTAAAAGAAGTCAACTTGGCGGGTCTTGATACCAGAAATGTGAGGTATATGAATTGTTTCTTCTTCCATTGTGAATCCCTAGAAGAAATAAACCTGGCAGACCTTGACACTTCCAATGTGACAAATATGTTTGGCTTCTTCAAAGGTTGTTATTCCCTAAAAGAAGTAGACCTATCAAACCTTGACACCAGTAAAGTGACAGGAATTGGAATGTTTTTCCAAGGTTGCATATTCCTAGAAGAAATCGACTTGTCAAGCCTCGATACTAGCAAGGTGGAGGATATGGGCTGTTTCTTTTATAATTGTAAGTCCCTAAAAGAAGTCAACTTGACAAACCTTGATACCAGTAAGGTAGAGAATATGGGCTGCTTTTTCTGTAATTGTGATTCCCTAGAAAAACTTGACCTTTCCAGTTTCAGTTTGGAAAATTGTGAAAATACAGATTACATGTTTAAAAATATGCAAGCTGAAATTATTGCAAGTGACCCAAAAATTATTGACGCTGTAAGAGAAGAACAAGACAGACAAAAAGAACTGGAGCATACTATATCCCTTGAAACTGATATTGAGGATATGGATTACTAATTTTTTCAAAGAAAGGAAAGAAAACCTTGTTTTTTCTTATATACAAGAAAGAAGACAAGAAAAAAATTTGCTAAAATAATAAAAAGTAACATATAATAGTATTCGGTGCAGGCAGGAGCCGACACCTAAACATAAGAAAGGAAAGAAGATATATGATACGAAAGATTAGAAAAACAATACTAAGCGGCTTTTTGGCC
>JAILSA010000030.1 GCA_024697885.1 Eubacterium sp.
TATAATTTTCCCAGTCCTTCTCCTTGAAAAAAGCATCCATATTCTCCTTATTCGTCTCGAACGCTTTGCAGTACATTCTCAACGCCGAGAGATATCCCTCTTTTCCTTTCGTGTACGACTTCACGCCTTCCACGTCAATTCCAATCGCCTTCAATTCCTTAAAATCAAGATTCATTCTGTTCCATCTCCCATGCATCCATCACCTCAATAATTTTCGTAACAATATCAACTTTTTTGGCAGGTTTAACAATATAGCCCTGTGGCTTAAGATTGACCAGAGTATCTACAACTTTGTCTCTCTCTGTCATACCTGTCAAAAAAATAACCGGTATATCACAATATTCCTCGCTCTCTTTTAACTGCCTCATAACCTCCGGGCCATCCATCTCCGGCATCATATAATCAAGCAGTATAATATCCGGCGTTTTCTTTGTTAAATAATGAAAAGCCGCCTCTCCGGACCGCACCAGCGAAACGTGATAAAATTCCTTTAAATTCGCCTTTATCCGCGCCAGCTGCTGAGGATCATCATCGATGACCAAAACGCTTCTGCGCTCATCATCATTCGAAACATTGGGATTTACAAACTCTGTCATCATGAGAGAACTCAGGTTCTTAACCTTGGACAACTCCTCATCTACTTCACCCAGCTTTTCATAAAGTGCAAACATAGATACCGGCCTTGACAGGAAATAAATTCTTTCCAGACTTGTATATTTCATAAACAAACTCTTGTCATCATCCCGAGCAACAACCATTATTGTCACCCGTCCTGTGTTGATGCAGTCTTTGAGCAAGTTAAACATTTTCACTGACTCTCTCGTTTCATCCTGTAGACAGATAATGATTACATGTGGCATTTCAACAGGGACGACATTAAACAATTCTTCCTTGCTTGCCTTGCAGCGAATCACGGAATACTTCCTGTCTTCCTTTATCCGTTCGCGCAAATCCGCCGCTATTTTTCTGTTTCTTCCGATAATAAGTATTTTTAAATTCATAATAACTCTCCGTCTCGTCTGTATTGCCAAAATTTGCAAAACAAGGTTACTTATACTCGTGTTAAGTATACTACATTTACGAACACTCGTCTGTTCATTTGTCTGTTTGGTATCATATTTTGGTCTATTCGGTTGTTTTCTTTGTCTATTCGGTCATGACATCTGCTTTTCCAGCTGGTCCTGTAGACGGCATGCCTGTCATACTCAAAAAGGGGATACATCGGCGATGTATCCCCCTCTCACTCATAAAACGAATCGGCTCTTATACAATTTTTACCTTTTTCGAAAGACCTTTCTTCCGGAATAATTTCTTGTATGCCTTTTTCTTGCTGTTTGGCACATCAATCACCGTCTTTGATGTCAGTCCGTCAAACGCACCCTTGCTCACATTCTTTGACGTCAGTTTCTTGGACTTAATTTTGAGTTTCTTTAACTTTTTATCACCCTTAAACACTTTCTTGCCCAGTTTAGAAATCTTCGTCGGGAGCGTTACTTTTGTGAGTGAAGGACAATTTGCAAAGGCACTGTTTCCAATGGATACCGCTTTCTTGGAATTCACCTTGACAGTCTTCAATTTCTTGTTTCCACTAAACGCCTTCGTCCCCACCTTTGTCACACCGGCCGGTATCGTAACCTTTGTCAGCGAGGTGCATCCAGAGAATGCGGAATCTGCTATCTCTGTCACGGATGAGCCAATCGAAAGCGTCTTCAGTTTTGTACAACCCCGGAACGCACTCTCTTTGATGACTTCTACGTTACTGCCAATCTTCACAGTGGTCACAGTTGTGTCATTTTTAAACGCCTCTTGGGCAACGGAAGTAACATCATACTCTACACCGCCGATTGTCACGGTTGCCGGAACGGTCACTGTCTTGGTGCTTGCAGATGATGTCGCCGTATATTCTACCTCCGGCTCTTTCTCATCATCTGATGTAACCACATATGTTACTTTCGATGAGGTGTCCGTAACCGTTTCACCCTTCTCTGCCACCTCAGCCGTAGCTGCTGTCGTTGGCGCTGTTGTCGGCGCTTTCGTCGGTGCTGTTGTCGGCGCTGTCGTTGGTGCTGTCGTTGGTGCTGTTGTCGGCGCTGTCGTCGGCGCTGTTGTCGGCGCTGTCGTTGGTGCTGTTGTCGGTGTCGCTGTCGGTGCTGTGCCACCTTTTTTCTCATATACAATTGCGTAAGTGGAGAAATGAGGAGTATCGTACTCGGATTCCACTTCATCATAATCATTCACTGTACATGCAGCCTTCATGTTCACTTTTTCACCATTCGCATCTACAAAATATACCTGTGCACTCGCATTTTCCGGCATATCCTCGGAGGTGAGTACTACATTTGCCGTACCGGTAAATCCGCCCGTCAGTTTCAGTTCATAGGCCTCTGCCGGAGTCAGACCGGATTTTGTTACATTTGCCGGAAGGTCACTGCCGTATTTCGTAACGGTCAGCACACCACCACTTTCTGTGTTCATAGTCTTAACGGTCGCCGCATTAAATGTCAGTGTCACATCTTCTTCTTTTGATACAATCTGAAGTCCCTTGGATGCCTCAACTGCTTTCTCGATTGCAGGCACAATCGATACGCCGCTCTCGTAATATCCTCTTGGAAGAGTTACCAGTACAAATCCGTCAACCTCTTCCTCATCCATCATGCTGTCTGTAACGGCAAGAGTTCCGCCTTTGAATGCAAACCTAGTCTTAGCAGATGAAAATCCTTCTACAGTAACTTTAATCTTGATATTCTTGTCTGACAGTGCCATGAAATTCTTCAATTTATATCCAAAGATTGTTCCATTTGTCGGATCAAACACCTTGCCCTCGTATGAAAAACTTCCGTCTTCAAACGACACCTCGCTATAGTTAGTACTATAACTGCTTGTTGTTCCGTCAGTCCCTTCTGTGGAAATTTCCAAATTCGTCCAACTGTCAACTTCCGCTGCCACATCTTCATCATAAGTTCCCGTCACTTTCACACTACCATCCATGTCATAAGTCGCTTCTGTCACGGTGACGTGAGGAGCCGCATCACCCTCGTCCTGGATCACCGCACTTGACGTAAATGTGTGCCCATCTGACTGAGAGTACGTTCCACTATAATCTTTCACTTTTACTTTAACCGTCTTTCCAGCCAGTGTATTAAACTTATTCAGATACAGGCCACTCTCATAGTCCGGATATTCTGTATCCGTATACACCACAGTACTGGAGTAAATACTTATCTTCTGTTCCTCAGATTCTACCTCTTTTCCTCCATCTCCCTCTACATCTGATGCACCTGCAACACTCCAGTATGTTGTAGTTGCCGAAACACTGCTGTTCGGTATATCCAGCTTGTAGGCAAGCGAGAACGAGCCATCCCTCTGAACCGCACGGGTTATCTTTACAAAATCTTTCTCTACTGCCGGGTATTCTTCCGTCTCATCCCATGTGTTCGAATCATAATCCTTGCCCGAGAGAGTCACCGTCAGTTCTTCCGGATTCAGACCACTTAAGTCAACCCATGCATACCAGTTCTTATAGGAACTATCGCTTCCACTTGCACTTTCACAATTGCTGAGTGTCACTTCATCATATTTCTTCCCCTTATTCCAAATAGTCGCCGTTGGGGTCTTGACATAATCTTCTCCCATTGCGCGAATCAGAGCATTGCCACTATTGTCTACCTGGAATGTAGCGGTTCCGTCTATTGTCTTCGTCTCATTTTTAATTGTCTTCACGTATTTCTTTGTCTTCCATGTCACATTTCCATACTTATCTGTTGTCTTATATTTATAGGATACAGCCACTTCATAATTCGTGCCCAATGTGGTTAAGTATTTCCCTGTTCCACCTCCAACAAACCATGCCTTATACGTACCGCCCGTCGGCGAAATCGTTGTACGTCTCTGTGTAGAATCGTTTTCTGATGTATAATAATCAATGTCATCCCCACTCTCCAAATCATATACAGAAACAACAACCTGAACATCTCCCTCGCCGCCGTCATTACTATAACGCTGACGCGAATACACATTCATATCATCCTCGGACAAGTCATCTCCTTCAAATTCTGTCGACCAAGCGAGATCAAGCTGCGGATATTTTTCTCCCGTATCCGGATCTTCATATGTTCTCGCAATCGTCGCCTTTGTAATTTCAAGAGACTTCAGCGTCCTCTTGACGGTTGAAACACCCGGCACGGTAAGTGTTGCGGAGGTCGTAGCCGTATAATATTTGGCATTACTCAGATCGCCGTTCTCCTCTGTACCGGAAATCCACTGATATCCATCCATCAAGACAGACACTTTATATTTGCCGTCTGCTATCAGCGTATCCAGTTCTTCACCACGCTCAAATGTCCCGGATAAAATAACCGTACTTCCCTCATAAGTTACACTCGGTTCATCATAACCCTGGCCAAATACATCTGAATTCAAGACAGGCATTGCCGTATCGTCCTCATCACAATTCACCATATAGACTTTCGCATTTTGAACCCCACTATTATCTTCCCATACAGCCACAATGTCAGCAGCATTATTCAGGGTAATCGTATAGTTTCCATTCTTATCAAGCGAACTGTTTTCACTGTCTACCGTTACATCGACTTCTGTTGCCGGTGCAATCGTCTCACCGCCAGTATCACCAAGGGTAAAGGAAACGGTTGTAGTACTGTTCTTGAGAACCGGCTGATATTCATACAAATCAACATGATCTTGTTTGTATTCACAAATATCTCCTTTGTGATATGTGAATTCACACAGGGCTTTTCCATTCGAATCCGTCTTGTCCCCAGAAACAACGCCAATCGCCGTATTCCACCTCGTGAAGTGTAATGCTTTTCCTTTGTATTTCTGATATTTTTCGTTGCTGATATATACAGTGCCGGAATAGGTGCATACTCCCGTGTCAGAATTTATATGAGGATAATCCCACTCGAAATAGGTGCTCCCCCCGCTCTTTTCCGGACTGAGATATCCAACCAGGACACCATCATCTGCATAAACAGGCACTGCCGCGTTGTATTTATAATTGCTGGTCGCATAAGAGGTATCAACCACTTTTGCTCCAAAATCGCAATAACCATATGATTCCCACCATGCAGCCTCTTTGTTCCCATCTGAATACGTTCCCTCTGTAAGAACATCCCGGCATTTATAGTTATTGCTACTATCACTCCATGTGACGTTCCACATATAGGCGCCATCCGACCAGTTATCTCTTCTTCCGTAACCGTTATATTTACAACTGTCAGCCTCAACTTCTTTATTTGTTTCAGGCTCCAGTTCCCCGGTCGGACGCGTCACCATTCCTGTCACATGAATCCAGCCGGTTCCCACCGAATACCAGCCATCAAGGGCTATATGTCCCGTCATACAGCCGAGTGGGACAGCAGGAAGGGTGTAGGCAGCACTGCCATCCTCATTCTCCTTCACATCTGAATCAAGGCCTCTGGCACTAATCTGGAAATCGAAGGCTCCCAACAGACCATTTCTCTCTAACACAAGCG
>JAILSA010000078.1 GCA_024697885.1 Eubacterium sp.
GGCGTGGGAAAGGTTCGCGCGGAGCATTACGCAAAACTCGGGATCGAAACGATCGGGGATCTGATCGCGCACTTATCTTCCTGAGGACCGTAAAAAGGAGGGTATCTTTGCAGATCTCTCCGTCCGCGAGAATATTATTATTGCCCTGCAGGCTAAGCGCGGCATGTTCCGCCTGATTAGCCGCAAGCAGCAAGAAGAGTTTGCGGACAAGTACATTGAAATTTTGCAGATTAAGACAGCAAGCCGTGAGACTCCAATTAAGAGTCTTTCCGGAGGTAACCAGCAGAAGGTTATCATCGGCCGCTGGCTTTTGACCAATCCTGACTACCTGATTTTGGACGAGCCTACTCGTGGTATTGACATTGGTACAAAAACAGAGATCCAGAAGTTGGTTTTGAATCAGGCAGATGAGGGTAAATCCATTACCTTTATTTCCTCAGAGGTAGAAGAGATGCTTCGAACCTGTAGCCGTATGGCAGTTCTTCGCGACGGCAAAAAGGTTGGAGAGATCGAGGGCGATCAGCTCACTCAGGAGGGTATTATGAAAGCAATTGCGGGAGGTGATAAATAATGAGTGGAACAACTTCAACTTGGAAGAAAATAACAAGTCATCGCTTGTTCCTTCCCATTGTTTGTTTGCTGGCGGTTTTGATTGTGAATATTTTCAAGACACCAGACTTTTTCCAGATTGGAATGGTAGACGGACATTTAAACGGATGGTTGATTACGGTTATTAACCGTGGATCCGAATTGGTTATTTTGTCCATAGGTATGACCCTGGTAACAGCGGCATCCGGAGGACAGGACATCAGCGTAGGTGCTGTTATGGCAGTGTCCGCAGCGATTTGTTGTCAGCTCCTATCCGGAGGACAGGTTTCAACAGAGACCCTGGCAATGCCAATTATTGTAGCAGCCCTGGTAGGTATTTTCGTAGCAGGTCTGTGCGGAGCCTTCAACGGATTCTTGGTGGCTAAGCTGAACATTCAGCCAATGGTTGCCACCCTGATTCTCTACACAGCGGGACGTGGAATTGCCCAGTTGGTAACCAACGGACAGATTACCTACATCCGCGAGCCTTCCTATGAGACCATGGGAGGATTCTTGGGACCAATCCCAACCCCTGTTATTTTTGCTATCTGTGCCGTTGTATTGGCTTGGCTCGTTCTCACCAAGACAGCCCTTGGCCTTTATATCGAGAGTGTAGGTGTAAATGCCAGCGCTGCACGTCTGGTAGGTTTGAATTCTACCAAAATCAAGTTTTTGACCTACATCATCTGTGGTGTTTTGGCCGGTGTGGCAGGAATCGTTACTTCTAGCCGAATCACTTCCGCAGATGCCAACAATATTGGATTGAACCTGGAGATGGATGCCATCCTGGCAGTTGCCCTGGGAGGAAACATCCTGGGCGGTGGTAAGTTTAACCTGGTAGGTTCCGTAATCGGTGCTTATACCATCCAGGCCCTGACCACAACACTTTACGCATTCAGCGTTCCATCTGACCAGCTTCCAGTTTACAAGGCCGTAGTCGTTATTGTAATTGTAGTACTTCAGAGCCCTGTATTTAAGGAAATGATTAATAAGAAAAATGCAAAGAAAAAAACTGTAGCCCTGCAGGGAGGTGACAAATAATGCTGCAAAAGAAAAAGTTTAACTCAACAACCTTTCTTTTTATCGTAACCATTGCCCTATTTGTCATCATGTATGTGGCAGGTATGGTAGTATTCAAAGATCAGGGATTCGCAAAACCTCAGATGTTTATGAATCTCTTCATCAATAACGCAGGTCTTATTGTAATCGCCTGTGGTATGACCATCGTAATGATTACAGGTGGTATTGATATTTCCGTAGGTTCTGTAACCGCTTTGGTTTGTATGGCATGTGCCTACAGCATGGAGCAGCAGGGTCACAATGCCTACTATGCAGTGGGAATTTCCCTGGCCATCGGACTCCTCTTTGGTCTGGTACAGGGTTACCTGGTAGCCTACTTAGAAATTCAGCCATTTATCGTCAGCTTGGCAGGTTTGTTCCTGGGCCGTGGTCTGACATCTATGATTAGTACAGAGATGATTTCTATCAAAAATGAGACCTTTATTGCATGGGCTCAGGCTAAGATTGAACTTCCAATTGGAACTGTAAATCGCCGCGGCGCCTTTGTACCGGCCTACATTTATCCAACGGTAATCATTGCTCTTGTTATTGTAATTATTATTGCTGTTATGCTTAAATTCACCAAATTCGGTCGTAAGCTCTATGCCATCGGTGGTAATGAGCAGTCGGCTATGATGATGGGATTGAATGTAAAGAGAACTAAATTCCAGGCTTATGTATTAGACGGAATTCTCTGCGGAATTGGAGGCTTCCTCTTCTGTCTCAACACCTGTGCAGGTTTCGTTGAGCAGGCCAAGGGCTTGGAGATGGATGCTATTTCAGCAGCCGTAATCGGAGGTACACTACTTTCCGGAGGTGTGGGAACTGTTGTGGGAACCACCTTTGGTGTGTTAATTAAGGGAACAATCGCCAGTTTGATCACCACCCAGGGAACTCTTTCTTCTTGGTGGACACGAATTGTGCTTTCAGCCCTTCTTTGCTTCTTCATCGTATTACAGGCAATTTTCGCCTCTATGAAAAAGAAGAAGAAAGCTGTGAGCAAATCCGATGTAAAGGCATCAGGAACTCCACCCCAAGGAGCGGCGGCTAAGTAGTGCTTATAAAAACCCTTTATAAAATATTAACCTGGGAGAGGATCGTTGTATTCGACAGCGGTCCTCTTTCTTATGGAAAAAAGTTGACCAATCGGAATTTTTACCACATAATAGAAGATAGTTGAAAAAAATCAGGAGGGAAAAATCATGAAAAAGATTTTATCTTTAGTTTTATTAGCGAGCTTGTCTCTCTGTCTCTTGACAGCCTGTGGAGGCCAGGAGACGACCAAAAAGAGTCAGGAAAAGAAAGAAAACAAGCAGACGGAAGAAAAGTCTGAGAAGTCAGCAGACCTTCTGTCCGGTAAGCACCACGCGGAGATTGTGGTCAAGGATGTGGGAACTATTTCTCTGGAACTCGACGCAGATGTGGCCCCTATTTCCGTGACCCAGTTTGTCAACTTGGCCAAGGACGGTTTTTACGACGGCCTGACCTTCCACCGCATTATTGAGGGATTTATGATGCAGGGAGGAGAGAATCCGGACAAGGAGGCTCCAAGCATTAAGGGAGAATTTGCAGAGAACGGTGTAGAAAATAACATTTCCCACGTGAGGGGAGTTATCTCTATGGCCAGAGCTATGGACATGGATTCGGCCACCAGCCAGTTTTTCATTGTTCACCAGGACAGCACCTACCTAGATGGCCAGTATGCTGCCTTTGGAAAGGTGACAGAGGGAATGGAAGTAGTGGACCAGGTCTGTGAAAACACCCCTGTGGTAGATGACAATGGAACCGTAGAAGACGGAAAACAGCCAGTGATCGAAAAAATTACAATCACTGACTGATGATTTTCAAAAAAAGATAGAATTTTTGTGTGCGAGCTTTATAGAATAATAATGCTCGCACATGTTATATCCTCCGAAAGGTTGTAAATAATACCGCTTCGGAGACCTACAACAGTCGGGCGCAGTACAGAGCCCGGCTTATTTTCTACTACGCGAGCCAACTCTCCGTTGCTGAGCTGGACGGTGGAATCCACAGGATAGAGGATGACGGTGTCCAAGAAACTTCGCATGGAAACCAGGTCAAGTTCTGCGGTCATAGACATAATCATCTCCACAGCATCTCGCTGGGAAAAGGCCTTTTTGTAAGGGCGCTCCGTCACCAGGGCATCGTATACATCTGCCACAGAGAGAATACGGGAAAAAGGAATAATTCGGTCGGCGCTAATGCCGTAAGGATAGC
>JAILSA010000223.1 GCA_024697885.1 Eubacterium sp.
GGAACAAAGCTTAAAATCGACAGACAGAACAGACATGACGAGCATGGCAGACAAGAACTTAGCCACCTTTACAGAAAATCTGTCTAAGAGCTTTGAGGCATCTGGTCAGGAAATGGTTAGGGAGGCCACCAGCATGACACAGATTGTGGATCAGGTGGTTAACCAAATAAAGGTGAGAGTGATGCCAGAGACCACGAGCTTGGAGATGCAGCTGCATCCGGAGAGTTTGGGAAGAGTCAATATTCAGGTTTCCGCAGCGGCCCAGGGAATGAACACAGCGGTCATAACCGTGGAAAATGAAATGGCTAAGGTGGCCTTAGAGGCCCAGATGAACCAGCTCAAGGAACAGTTTGATGCCCAGGGACTCAAGGTGGATGCCGTGGAAGTGACAGTAGCTGAGTTTGGATTCAACAGCGAGGACAGACCGGCAGAGGATAATCCAAATCAGGGAGGCGGAAGAAGAAGCCGATCCCATGGAAACACGGATTTGGAAAATGAAGGGGAAGTAGAAAGTATCAACAATAGGAGTGAGACGGAATCATCCCGCAGGGATGTAAATAGCATTGTAGATTACACAGCATAAGAGAAAGGAGGATGGCTATGGCAGAGGTAAGCAGCAACAACCTGATGCAGTCACTGGAGGACCTGGCTTATAACAACACAAGTACAACTACCAACACTCGAGGATCTTCAGAACTTGGCAAGGAGGAATTTTTGGAACTTCTGGTGTGCCAGATGCAAAATCAGGATCCTTTGGAACCCCAGGACAATTCAGCTTTTACAGCGCAGTTGGCCCAGTTCTCCTCACTGGAGCAGATGACCAACATGAACGACACCCTGACCAATTCCACAGCCTTTGGCCTTGTGGGAAAAACAGTATCTGTTTCTTCCACAGATGCCACAGGAGCAGTATCCGAAAAGAGCGGTGTAGTGGAAAGCGTCTACATATCCGAAGGAAACGCAAAACTCTATATCGGAGGCGTGGCCTACAGTATGGAGGACTTGGTTGAGGTCTTAGATGAGACTACAGAGGAAGAGAGTTAAAGGGATAAGATGGGAGGTCTTTTCATGATGAATGTAAATCAAACCTATACATCCATTGAACAGGTAAGAGACCAATTACAGAGTGCTCCTCTTAAGTCTGACCAGAGGGGGACGGACACACCGTCCTTTGGCAATATTTTTCAGGAAAAAGCCAATGAGTTAAAGTTTTCCAAACATGCATCTCAGAGGCTAGAAACCAGAAATATTAACATCTCTGAAGAGGTAAGGGAGCGATTGCAGGATGCAACAAGTCAGGCGAGAGAAAAGGGAATGAAAGAATCCTTAGTCTTGGTTGACAACTTGGCTTTCATAGTCAATGTAAAAAGTAATACGGTTGTGACAGCGGTGAATGACACGAGTCATGCAGTATTTACCAATATCGATGGAGCGATTATTAACTGAAACAATATGCTGGCCCTTTAAGGAAGCATAGACACTTCTGAATGCCAGAGGAAGTGTAGCACAATTATGAATGGAGGGTGATTTCTTATGATGAGATCATTGTATTCCGGAATTTCCGGACTGAAAGTACATCAGACAAAGATGGACGTTATTGGTAATAATATTTCAAACGTAAATACCGTGGGATTTAGAGCGAGTACCGTAAACTTTACGGACGTATTTTATCAGACAACTCAGAATGCATCTGGACCTAATGCAAACACAGGAGCAGCCGGTACCAATGCAGTTCAGATTGGTTTGGGTGCCAATGTGGCATCCATCGCCGTAGACCTCAGTGGAACAGGTGCCACCCAGCGTACAGACCGCGGAATGGATATTATGATTAACGGAGACGCCTTCTTGATTGTTGAGAGCAACGGAAATACCTACTTTACCAAGTCAGGTGCCCTGGATATTGACGCCAACGGAACCCTCTACTGTACCACCAACGGAGCCAATGTTTTGGGCTGGGGAGTAGACGCCAATGGCGATATCAGAAAGGATGCGGCTAGTTCCCTAAATCTTATGGGCGGCGAAAATGCTTATTCTGATCCAAATGCTACTACCGATGTTACCCTCAGCGGAAATGTGGACAGCAAGGACACTCTGCTCACCTACAGCGCAGACGGTGCTGGTTATCCAATCGCTGTAAGTTTTTATGACAATGTAGGTAACCTCTACAGTGCAAAGCTCAACTTGATGAAATCAAACGAAAATACAGAGAGTGATTTTTCCGTCAGAGTATCTGACATTTTGGGACCGGATGGAAAGTCTATCCTCAGCAGGTGGGACGATGCCAGCAGCACTTATGTGTCCACCAACCAGGCCTTTGCCTTTGGCGGTGTGGAAATCGGAGCAGATGCCTACACAGTAAATCCTACCACAGGAGAGATTACCATTACAGGAATTACCGAGTGGCCACAGCTTTCTTTCAATACAAAGACAGGTGCTTTTGAGACAGTGACAGCGGTAGGTGATACTGCTTCTGAGGATGCAGTTAATAAAAAGTTGAACTTTAGCATCGTCAATGCCACTTCCGATGACGGCTCAGATGGTCTTTTGAAGTCCTTCCCAGACAGTGGAGTTGATATTGACTTCTCAGATTTGACCAATTATGCCAGCAACGGAGCCAGCAGCGTAAAGCCAACTCGTGGTTCTTCCGACGGCACAGGAGCTGGAAATATGGCAGGAACTCTTAATGGATTCTCCATCCAAACCGATGGAAAAATCTACGGTGTATACAGTAACGGTGACAAAAAGCTGATGGGACAAATCGCTGTGGCAACCTTTGCCAACCCAAGTGGACTGGAGTCTGTGGGAAAAAGCATGTTTGCAGCGACCCTGAACTCCGGCGATTTTGATGGAATCGGCATTGACATTTCCGAGGTGGGAAGCTTCTCCATCGGAGCCCTGGAAATGTCCGATGTAGACCTCTCCACAGAGTTTACCAACATGATTACCACCCAGCGTGGATTCCAGGCAAACTCTCGAGTAATTACCACATCCGACACCATGCTAGAAGAACTTGTAAATCTTAAGAGATAAATGGTATAATATAAAAAAATAGTGTTTGGGTGACTGCGGAAACAGTCACCCATTCTTGTGTTCAAAAGGGGTGTTTTTTATGATCGATTTAACCAGGGTAAACGGCAAAATTTTCTCCTTAAACGAGGCTTTAATTGAGACAGTTGAGGAGACTCCAGATACTGTAATTTCCCTAACTACAGGCAAAAAGTTTATTGTAAAAGAGAGTAGACAAGAGGTCAAAAATCTAGTAAAATTGTATCATAAAGATGTTTTCACTAATATATAAGGTGGTGTAACTGTGGATATAGCAACATTAGCCGGTATTTTGGGCTGTGCCGGAGCCGTTGTTTACGGTATCGTTTCCGGAGATCAGGGAGTTGCCGCATTGGGAAACTTTTGGGACCTTCCTTCCTTTCTGGTAACCGTACTGGGAGCTATGATGTGTATGGTAACAATGTCAGATAGTATTGGAGATTTTGTTGCCTCACTCAAGTCATTTCTCTTGGCCATTAAGGTACCTAAGAGCAATGAGGGACAGACCATTAACCAAATTATAGATTTAGCCAATACAGCACGTAAAGAAGGACTTTTGCAGCTGGAGTCAGCGGCAGAAGATATTGATGACGACTTTTTGAAAAAGGGAATTATGCTTATTGTTGACGGTACAGACCAGGAGCTGGTTTCTAGTATCTTGGAGACGGAGTTGGAATGTATTGAGCAAAGACATGGAAAGAAGATCGCGTTCTGGAACAACCTGGCGGCCATGGGACCTGCCTGGGGTATGATCGGAACCCTGATCGGACTGATTAATATGTTAAAATTGCTGGATGACCCAAGTTCAATCGGACCAAACATGGCGGTTGCACTCATCAC
>JAILSA010000265.1 GCA_024697885.1 Eubacterium sp.
GAAACTGCATTTATTTGGGAGAAGAAGATCAGGGTATTTTGGTCGATGTGGGAATCAGCATGAAGAGAGTGATTGCAGGACTGCAAGAACAGAAGCTGGGACTCGACAACATCAAGGCCATATTTATTACCCACGAGCACAGTGATCATATTAGTGGATTGGGGCCTGTTTTGCGCAAGGCCCCTATTCCTGTTTATACCACCTCGGACACCATTTCGGCTATTTGGGAAAAGGCCAACATGAAAAATATTTCACCGGACCTTTTTCACAGTATCCGCCACGAGGAAGAAGTGGAAATAGCAGGCATGATTGTAAAGCCTTTTTCCATTTCCCATGATGCCGTAGATCCCGTATGTTATACGGTAGAAAAGGATGGAAAAAGAGCGGCAGTGGCCACTGACATGGGTTGCTTTGACGACAAGATTATAAGGTGCTTAGGGGAGTGCGATTCCATTCTTCTAGAGGCCAATCATGACGTCAACATGCTTCAGGTGGGACCTTATCCCTACAAACTCAAAATGAGAATTTTGGGGGACAAAGGTCACCTGTCCAACGACTCCTGTGCATGTCTGATTAAGGAAATTATGCACAAGGGACTCCAGCATTTGGCCCTGGGACATTTGAGTAAGGAAAACAATTTTCCGGATTTAGCATACCGGACTGTTTTATATGAATTAGAGCAAACAGAGACTTGGCGTGAGATGGCTACCAAACTTTTGGTGGCAGATCGAAATGGGCCAACGGAATTGTTGAAAATAATTTAATTTTTAGGAGGCAATATGAAAAAGTCAGTTATTACAGTAGTAGGAAAAGATAGTGTAGGTATCATCGCAAAGGTTTGTACCTTCTTGGCAGACAACGACATTAACATTTTGGATATTTCACAGACCATCGTAGATGGATTTTTCAATATGATGATGATTGTAGATTTCAAGACAGCAGACAAGAAGTTTACAGAGGTGTCTGAGGAGCTTGAGAGCTTAGGAGAGGAAATCGGCTGCGTCATCCGCATCCAGCGCGAGGAAATTTTTGATAACATGCATCGTATCTAATTTAACTCAGTCGACGCGCAAGACTCGCGAGCGAGTCTTGACAACTATACTATCACGACCTATGGAGGCTTAACATGATTAATATCAACGAAGTAACTGAAACAAATGCCATGATTGACAAGGCAAATCTGGATGTGCGAACTATAACCATGGGCATTAGCCTGTTAGATTGTATTGACTCCGATTTGGACAAGCTCTGTGACAACATTTATAACAAAATCACAACCCTGGCCAAGGATTTGGTGGCCACCGGTGAGGAAATCAGCGCAGAGTTTGGAATTCCTATTGTTAATAAGAGAATCTCCGTAACACCAATCGCCTTAGTGGGGGGTGCGGCTTGTAAGACACCGGATGATTTTGTGAAAATCGCTCAGACCTTGGACAAGGCTGTCAAGAAGGTTGGGGTGAATTTCCTGGGTGGTTATTCTGCCCTGGTTTCTAAGAAAATGACTACAGCGGACAAAAACCTGATTTTGTCCATTCCAAAGGCTTTGGCCACCACAGATTATGTATGTAGTTCTGTCAATGTGGGTTCTACCAAAACTGGTTTGGACATGGATGCCATTCTCCTTATGGGAAATGTAATCAAGGAGGCTTCTGAGCTGACAGCAGACCAGAACTCTATTGCCTGCGCTAAGTTAGTTGTATTTTGTAATGCTCCAGACGACAACCCATTTATGGCAGGTGCCTTCCACGGTGTGACTGAGGGAGACGCAGTAATTAATGTGGGTGTCAGCGGTCCTGGTGTAGTAAAAACTGCCCTGGATCAGGTAAAGGGACAGGACTTTAAGACAGTCTGTGAAACCATTAAAAAGACAGCATTTAAGATTACCCGTGTGGGACAATTGGTGGCCAATGTGGCTTCTAAGCGTCTGGGTATTCCTTTTGGAATTATTGATTTGTCACTGGCTCCAACACCAGCAGTGGGAGACAGTATTGCAGAGATTTTTGAGTCACTTGGACTTGAGAGAGCAGGTGCTCCTGGTACAACAGCAGCCCTTGCCATGCTCAACGATCAGGTGAAAAAGGGAGGCGTTATGGCCTCCTCTTATGTAGGTGGTTTGAGTGGTGCCTTCATTCCTGTCAGTGAGGACCAGGGAATGATCGATGCCGTAAATGACGGTGCCTTGACTTTGGAAAAACTTGAGGCTATGACCTGTGTTTGCTCCGTGGGATTGGATATGATTGCCATTCCGGGAGACACTAAGGCAACTACCATTGCAGGAATCATTGCCGATGAGATGGCTATTGGAATGGTGAACCAGAAGACAACAGCAGTTCGTCTGATTCCAGCAGCCGGCAAAAAAGTGGGAGACAGCGTAGAGTTTGGTGGACTTTTGGGATATGCGCCAATCATGCCTGTTAACAAGTTCTCCTGCGACGATTTTGTCACAAGAACAGGACGCATTCCAGCGCCAATTCACAGCTTTAAGAATTAATTTGTTATTAGAATAAACTAGGGGATTCGCTATGTTTTTTTTGCGACCCCTTTTTTTCGAATAAGGAGTAAAAATGTTAGAAAAGTTCAAGATTTTGAAGAAAAAAAAGAGACTTGAAGGTCACATTGTGGACTTTTATCAATACGATTTGCAGGTGCCTAATGGCAACCTGGCAGAATGGGATATTATTGAACACAAGGGTGCGGCGGCTATTTTGCCCGTGGACCAAGATGGAAATATCATTATGGTTCGCCAGTATCGAGGTGCTATTGATGACCTTTTGTTGGAGATTCCGGCAGGGGGAAGAGACAGCAGGGAGGAAGATTTTGCCCTGTGTGCCGCCCGAGAACTAGAAGAGGAAATTGGCTACAAGTCGGATGATATTAAGTGGTTAATCGACTATCACTCTGCAGCAGCTTATACCAGTGAATTGATACGAATTTATTATACGGAATCATTGATTCCCTCTCATCAGCATCTGGATGAGAATGAGTTCGTTGAGATTTGCCGCTACAGCCTGGAGGAAATCGAGGATATGATTTTCGAGGGCAAGGTGACGGATGGTAAAACCATTGCTGCAGTGATGGCATATAAAGCGTTAATAGAAAGGAAAAGCAAGTAATGACAAAAAAGTGTAAGAAACTATTAACTGGGGTTTTGGTTTTTGCCATGTCTGTCACCTGCATCGCAACGGGTATGATAGGCAAAAACACAGAGGCTCAGGCAGCTCGTTCAAGCCTGTCCCGCGTGTCAGTTCACGATCCGAATATCTTTAAGGATACGGACGGCACCTACTATGCCTTTGGATCCCACCTGGCAACTGCAAAATCCACAGATCTCAGGAACTGGACGCAAATGATTTCGGGCTACAACGATACTAGCGCGAATATTGAAGCCGTTTATGGAGATTTGGACACCAATTTCGCAGAACCATTTTTGTGGGCTGGAAAAAATGAGTGTGATTCCTATGGAGGACATTCTGTTTGGGCCCCAAATGTTATTTACAATGAAGATTATGTAAATGAGGACAATAGCAAGGGTGCTTATATGATGTATGTATGTACATCCTCCACCTATATCCGTTCGGCCATCGGATTTGCCGTCTCGCAGAATGCGGAGGGACCTTATGAGTACAAGGACACCCTGATTTACTCAGGATTTACCAGCGGAGATGCTTATGACACCTATACGGTAGATTCCACGACTCAGACAAGTTATGTAAATAAGAACTATACCAATACCAATATTGATGAGTTGATAGCAGATGGAACGTTATCTGGTGTTAATTCTTCTTGGTTTAATAATGATGGTTCATACAATAATAACTATGCGCCAAATGCTATTGATCCTACGGTGTTTACCACGCCAGCAGGAAAAATGTATATGACCTATGGCTCATGGTCCGGCGGACTTTTTATCCTGGAGATTGACCCTGCCACTGGTAAGGCTATTTACCCGGGAACAACCAGCACAGACAGTGATACAGGGCTGGTAACAGATGCGTATTTTGGAACTAGAATTGCCGGTAGAAATCATGTATCTGGAGAGGCACCATTTATTAATTATGATGCAGAAACTGGATACTATTATCTCTACGAGACTTATGGTGGCTTGACTGCAGATGGCGGTTACAATATGAGAATGTACCGCTCACAAAATCCATGTGGACCATATGTGGATGCAGCGGGAAACCAGGCTCAGAATAATTATCTGAATTTAAATTCTTATGGAGTTAAGTTAGAAGGTAATTATGCCTTTACAGGTTAGCGCGGTTACAAGGCGGCAGGTCACAACTCCGCTATGATTGATGATGATGGCAACCATTATCTGGTATATCATCAGAGATTTAATGAGGGAAATGAGGGCCATGAGCTGCGCGTTAGACGCCAGTATTTTAACGAGGATAATTGGCTGGTGCCAGCGGCTTACGAGTACCAGGGCGAGGAGATTGGCCACTATAATGATTCAGAAGTACTTGGTACTTATGAGATTATTAATAATGGCATTGCCACAGACGGCAATATGATTTCTCCAAGCTATGTCACTCTCTACGAGGATGGAAGTGTCAAGGGAGATATTTACGGAACCTGGACAAAAACGTCAGGAGATGATTACGATTATCTGACCATTACAGATACAGAAAATACTGTGGTTTACAAGGGTTATTTTTACGAGCAGTACTACGAGGATGTAGATTATGATGCCAGCGATGATGAGGCACATATGACTTTTGCCATGATTGGCAATGATAATACTACTGTTTGGGGGAGAAAGGTAGTAGGATATGACTGCCAGACCCTGAGAGGTACTGCTTGGTGGGAAGGCATGGAAGTTGGTAGCGATTTGGCAATCCAGGATGGAGAAACTGTAAGCTACCGCATCTGTGCTGACAACCTAGTGGATGACTATGGAGCTTTTACCGTGGAGTTGTATTCTGCAAGTAACAGCAGTGGAGAAACTGCCGCTTGTTATATCACTACCAATTCAAACCAAGAAGGCTGGTTTGGAGGAGATGGATCAGGAACTTGCAACATAACAGATAACAGTACAGAAGCTTGCTTCCTTGAGGAGGATGCTGTATATCTGGTTAATGTCACTAGGAGTGGACAGGATTTTGTGATTGAATATGTAGAGGAAGATTCCGGAGACGTACTGGTGGAATTTGAAATGAC
>JAILSA010000270.1 GCA_024697885.1 Eubacterium sp.
CATAATCCTTAAATAATCTTCCCCTCTGCTCATAGGAGTCGAACATATCCCAACTGGCACAGGCCGGTGACAGCAAAACTGCCTCCCCCTCCTCGGTCAGCTGGGCAGCCCTCTCAACTGCCTCCTGCAGGGTGTCAACAAATTCAAATTCATCAAATCCATGGTCTTTACAGGTTTTGGCAATTCTCTCTCTGGTTTTACCCATGAGAAGAAGCTTTTTTACCTTGCCCTCAAAGGCCTCAATCCACTCGTCGAACTCTCCACCCTTGTCATAGCCGCCGCCAATTAAAACCGTTGGCTTGCTCATGGACTGGATTCCCTTAATGGCCGCATCCGGGTTGGTACCCTTGGAATCGTTATAGTAATCCACGCCGGCCACAGTCTTTACAAACTCCACTCTGTGCTCTACTGCCTGGAAATTTCTCACAGTCTTCACAATGATTTCCTCTGGCACTCCCATCTCTCTGGTCATAAGAATGGCCGCCATAATATTTTCGCAGTTGTGGTCTCCCGGAATGTTGCACTCAGACATATTCATCCAGATGTGCCCCGTCTCTCCGTCCACTATGTTGTGGTTTTCATCCTGATAAAAACCATTTTGGATCGGCTGCTTACTGGAAAAATACAGGACCTTACATGGAAGCTTTGGTCCCCTCTCCCGAAGCACTGGGTCCTCATAGTTGAGAACACACAAATCATCTTTCTCCTGGTTTTCTGCCACACGGAACTTCATATCAATATAGGTCTCCATGGTTTTGTGACGGTTCAGGTGGTCAGGTGTAATATTCAAAATCGCGCTGACTCTTGGGCGAAAACTGGCAATGGTCTCCAGCTGGAAGCTGGAAATCTCCGCCACGGTCACAGAGTCCTCACTTGTTTTTCTCACTTCTTTGGTATATGGGTTACCAATATTTCCCACTACAAAGCACTGGTCCTTGTAGGCGCTCATAATCTCACCTGTCAAAGTGGTAGTTGTAGTTTTGCCATTGGTTCCCGTAATGCCGATAACCTGTCCCCTCTCACAGAGAAAGGCCAACTCAATCTCTCCTATAATAGGAATGTCGTGCTGGATCAAGTCCTCTGCCACCGGAATATCCAGCGGCACTCCCGGGCTAAAAACAGCGCAGTCGAGCTCAGACAGAACCTTCTCTGGAAACTCTCCCAAATACAAAGGATCACTGTAGTCATCCGTATTCAAATCCTTGTTGCCATCATACAAAAAGACTCTAGCTCCCATTTTTTTCAAAAGGTCTCTGGCTGCCATTCCACTTTTTCCCAGGCCCACCACAGCCACATTCTTGTTCTCTAAGGTCATTTTTCTTCCCCTCTCTTCTTACAGTGCCATGATGCCAAGGAGGCAAAGCAAGGCAGTTACAATGGTAAAGGCCGAAACCACCTGGGTCTCAAAGTATCCACAGAGCTCAAAGTGATGGTGAATCGGCGCCATTTTGAAAATTCTCTTTCCGTGAGTCAGTTTAAAATAACCCACCTGAAGCATAACGGAAACTACTTCTAAGAGATAAATCAATCCCACAATCAAGATAAAAAGCGGAATCTGAAGCATAAGAGCCACGGAGGAAACAAAGCCTCCCAAGGCAAGAGATCCCGTATCTCCCATAAAAACTCTGGCTGGATAGGTGTTGAAGATCAAAAATCCCATCAGGGCACCCATAACAGCAGTGACAATAGGAGACATGCCCGCATCAATGGTCAGGGCTGCCACCAGGAAAAATCCTGCCACCACAATAGTCACGCCAGAAGCCAGGCCATCTAGGCCATCTGTAAAGTTGGTTCCATTTACGGTTCCCAAAACTACAATAAAAATAAAAATTACAAAGAGCCATGTTGGCATTTCAAAGGCAAAGCCCTCTGTAAATGGAATGCGAATTCCGGTTGGTGTGGCAAGATCTGCCACCTGAAAATAATAATAGGTAAAAAAGGCAGTTACCACAAACTGAAGTCCCAATTTTTGCAGGACCGTAAGTCCTAGGGATCTCTTTTTAACCACCTTAATGTAGTCATCCAAAAAACCAATCAGGCCAAAGCCTATGGTCATAATCAAAACTGGAATAATCTCTGGACAAATTCCCACATAAATCAGGGAAGTGACCAAAATACTAATGAGGATTACAATTCCTCCCATAGTTGGGGTTCCATTTTTCTTGAGATGTGACTCCGGTCCCTCATCGCGAATGGTCTGGCCAAATTTCAATTTCTGCAGGACTGGAATCAGAAGCGGACATAAAATCACACTGATTACAAAAGAAATAAATACTGGACATATTACTGTAAAAAAATCGATATTCATCTTGCACCTCTTTGTCAATATTCATGTTTTTTCAAAACACCTTGTCTATTTTACCCCATTCCCTATAGGTCTGCAAGGGGAGATTCTCTGTCTCTCTCCTATTCCCGGGCCGGCTGATCTGTGGCCTGAGTCTGGCTGTCTGCGGCCGCCGTTGTCGTCTCTGTTGTAGAAGACTTTTGGTTCTCCTTCTTGTCTGCGGCAGTGGAATACTGTCCCAAAAACGGAAGAACCTTTTTCATAATCTTAGAGGCGAACTCTGTGGCATAGGTACTGTGGGCCTGGTCTGCCACATGGGGTTCATCGATAATGACATAAATAGCCACATCCGGGTCCTCCGCAGGTGTACATCCGATGAAGGACACCAAATATTTTTTGGCGCTGACAGGTCTTTTCTCCGCCGTACCTGTCTTTCCACCAATGGAGTAGCCATCTACTGCTGCAGGGGCTGCTGTACCCTCTTCTACTGTGGACTTTAGGTAGCTGCGAAGCTTCTTGCTGGTATCCTCAGTGGTGGTCTTTTTCACAACTACTGGGGAGATAGTCTCTAGGCTCTCACCGTCGCTGTTTCGAATTTCCTTTACCAAATGAGGCTGGTAGTAGTTGCCGCCATTTACCAGGGAGCAAAAACCGCTCAGCATCTGAACCATAGT
>JAILSA010000271.1 GCA_024697885.1 Eubacterium sp.
TGGAGGGCACAAGTACCAAGGGTTCCCTTCGAGAGTTCGGGGTTTCCTACGCCCAGGTTGATTTGTTAGAGGACAGCAAGTTTGACTACGAGGGCATAAGAGCTGCCCTAAATGACAAGACCAAGCTTGTGACTATTCAGCGTTCTAAGGGCTATGCTCTCAGAAAAACCTTTTCCGTAGAGGAAATTGGCGACTTAATTCAATTTATAAAATCCATTCGTCCCGATGTAATTTGCATGGTGGACAACTGCTACGGAGAATTTGTGGAGACCATAGAGCCAAGTGATGCGGGAGCGGACCTTGTGGTGGGTTCCCTCATTAAGAATCCAGGTGGTGGTCTGGCCCCTATGGGAGGATATATTGCCGGAAGGAAGGATTTGGTAGAACTCTGTGCCTACCGCCTGACAGCACCGGGCCTCGGCAAGGAGGTAGGAGCCTCCCTCCAGATCAACAACCTCTTTTATCAGGGACTCTTTTTGGCCCCAACCGTTGTGGCAAGCGCCTTGAAATCCGCAATTTTTGCCGCCAACCTCTATGAGAGCCTAGGCTTTGTGGCAAGTCCTTCTGGCAAGGCCAGTCGCCATGACATTATCCAGGCCATTGCCTTTGAGAGCCCAGAGAGGGTCATCAGTTTTTGCCAGGGAATCCAGCAGGCGGCCCCTGTGGACTCCTATGTTTTGCCAGAGCCCTATGCCATGCCAGGCTATCACAGCGATGTAATTATGGCGGCGGGAGCCTTTGTTCAGGGTTCCTCCATCGAACTCAGCGCCGATGCACCGATAGAGCCACCCTACAGTGTATTTTTCCAGGGGGGAATTACCTGGCCTCACGGCAAGCTGGGAATCCTAAAAACTCTTCAAAACATGCTAGACGGAGGCCATATAGATGTGCTATGATAACTATGTTTGATTATTTTTAGGATTGGCTTCCTATGCAATTATGAAAAAAATGAATGAATTACCTATTTCGGAGATGCCCTACGAAAAATGTGCCAGACGAGGAGCACGTTTTTTGTCGGATGCAGAGCTTCTGGCAGTGATTTTAAGGACTGGTTCTAGAGAAAAAAACAGTCTGGAATTGGCCCAGGAGCTTTTGACCTGTCATCCAACCTATACAGGGCTTCACGGCCTCTGCCACATGTCCTATCAGGAATTAGTTAAAATCAAGGGGATTGGCAAGGCCAAGGCAGTGCAGATTTTGAGCCTTATGGAACTTTCAAAACGCCTGCTCCAGTCTGCCAGGGGAGACAGGGTTCGCCTGAGGGACCCGGCAGATGTGGCGGAATTTTTCATGGCCGAAATGAGGGATTTGGAAAAGGAGCACCTCTATGCTGCCTTTTTGGACGCTTCCGGCAACCTCTTGCACTGGGATGTGGTCTTTGTGGGCACCATACAGTATGCCCTGGCTAACCCCAGAGAAATCCTTCGCCTGGCCCTGACCTATGACGCGGCCCACTATGTAATTCTTCACAATCACCCCAGCGGTGATCCCACGCCAAGTCCCAATGATATTCAAGTTACCAAAAAGCTAATAGAAGCCTCCACAGCAGTCAATATACCTCTGGCGGACCATATTGTGATTGGCCACAACCAGTATGTCAGCTTTCGTGAGCGGGGGCTTATGAAATAGAAAAACAAAGAGAGGAAGAGGAAAATGGCAGGAAAAGCAATCGGAATTGATTTTGGAACAAGTTCCATTAAGTTTTATAAAAATGGTGAGGGAGTGATTCTTCACGAAAAAAATGTAATTGCAGTATACAATAAGATTCACACCTTTGCAGTGGGAAATGAGGCTTTTGAAATGTACGAAAAGGCCCCAGCCAACATTGTGGTATCCTACCCAGTAAAAAATGGTGTAATTGCGGATATCGGCAATATGCAGGCCATGATCGACTACTTTTTCCAGGAGTTGGATGGCAAGAAAAAATTAAAGGGAGCCGACTACTACATCGCTGTGCCAACAGACATTACAGAGGTGGAGAAGAGAGCTTATTTTGACTTGATTTCCAACACCGATTTGAAGCCAAAGAAGATTTTTGTGGTGGAAAAACCAATTGCCGACGCCCTGGGTATGAATTTGGATGTCACCAAGTCCACAGGAACATTAGTTGTAGATATTGGAGCCAACACCACAGAGATTTCAGTCCTCTCCTTGGGAGGTATTGTTCTCAGCCGACTGATTGCCGTGGGAGGCAACAAGTTTGATGAGGCCATTATCAACAAGATCCGCAAGGATCGCAACTTTATTATTGGAGAGAAGACTGCAGAGCAGATCAAAATGTCCATTGGCTCTGCCTATGCCAACGAAGAGACCATGGAGATCTTTGGCCGCAACTTAGTAACTGGTCTTCCAAGCGAAATCACCATTAACGGGGAAGAAATTCACGATGCCCTCAATGAGCACTTCCAGAGTATTGTGGACTCCATCAAAATTATTTTGGAGCGCACACCACCTGAAATCTCTGCGGACATCTATCGCTCCGGAGTTTATATCACCGGTGGCTCAAGCCGAATCAAGAATATTGGTCAATATATTTATGACCAATTGGGACTTAAGGTCAATGTGTGTGAGGAGCCTGAGAGCACAGTAATTATGGGCCTTGGTGCCATTATTGAGGATCCAAAACTAGCAAAACTGACATTGTAATCGGAGGTTGTCATGAGGAGACGAAAGAGAAAAAATCCTATAAATCCCAAAATTTTATATGTCAGTCTCTCCATTTTTTGTGTGCTCCTGGTTCTATTTTCCTTTAAATTTTCCAGCCGTTTTTCCACAGTGAAAACCGTCTTCGGCGATGGAATTGCCCCTATGCAGAGAGGAATCAACACCGTGGGACGGTCTTTGTCCAACTTTTTTGACCTCTTTGAATCCAAGGAGGCCCTCTTGGCAGAGAACGCCGAATTAAAGGAAAAATTAGACTCCCTGAGCTACAACAACAAAATTTTGGTAAGTGAAAACAGCGAGTTGGACAATTACCGCCAGTTAGTGGATTTGGACAAAAAGTATCCAGACTACCCAAAGGTGGCCGCCACGGTAATCAGTCGAGACGGAAACAACTGGTTTAATATTTTTTATATTGATAAGGGAACAGAAGACGGTGTAGATGTGGACATGAATGTTATTTCTGGAAACGGTCTGGTAGGCATTGTGTCTGAGGCCGGCAAGCACTACGCCAAAATCCGCGCCATTATTGACGACAAGAGCAGCGTGTCCTCCATGTTTGAGAGTACAGGGGAAACCTGTATGGTCAAGGGTAATATGGAAAGTATTTACAACGGTTATATTGATGTTCAAATGATTAGCAATACAGCCAAAATCAAGGATGGAGACGAGATTGTAACATCCCATGTCTCCGACAGGTACTTACAGGGACTCTCTGTGGGCTATGTCAAGGATATTGTCAACGATGAAAATGGCATGAGCAAGACCGCCCACTTAATTCCTTCCGTCAACTTTGACCAGTTGGAGTATGTATATGTAATCACCCAGAAAAAAGACTCCTCAGAACTTAAGGAAATTCAGGAAAATGATTAAAAAGAAGATTGTTGTATTTTTTGTTATTATAATAAGTTTTCTCCTGCAGACCACAATTTTTAGAAACTTTGAACTGGCTAATGTAGTTCCCAACTTTCTATTAATTGTAACGGTTTCTTATGGATACCTCCGGGGAAGAACCTCCGGTCTTTTGATCGGGTTTTTCTGCGGTTTACTGCTGGACCTCTACTGTGGAAGCGTAATTGGATTGTATGCTTTTATTTTTATGTCCATAGGATTTTTGCTGGGCTACTGTCAGAAGTTTATTTTCACTGACACCCTCTGGCTGCCAGCTGTCCTCATTTCCATCAGCGACCTCCTCTATGGAATTTATTACTATGTTGTGGAATTCCTAATGAGGGGCCGAATTCAATTTGGATATTATTTTTCCCGGGTGATTTTGCCGGAGATTATT
>JAILSA010000282.1 GCA_024697885.1 Eubacterium sp.
TGGAGGTGTATGCCCTCCTAAATGAGTATGCCCAGAAAAAGGGAGTAAAAATCTACAACGCCACCCGCGGCGGCAACCTGGAGATTTTCCCAAGGGTAAAACTTGAAGATGTCTTAGAGAACAAGGAGATGGACGCATGAAAATAATAGGTGTAATTCCGGCCCGCTACAAATCCAGTCGTTTTCCGGGGAAACCCCTGGTTTCCATCTGTGGCAAACCCATGATTTACTGGGTTTACAAGCAGACAAGCAAGGTGGATGAGTTCGACGAAATTTATGTAGCCACTGACGATCAGCAAATCTTTGACACCTGTAAAAAATACAATATGAATGTCATTATGACCTCCGACCAGTGCGCTACCGGCTCAGATCGAGTGGCCGAAGTAGCCCAAAAGGTAGAGGGAGACCTCTTTGTCAACATTCAGGGAGATGAGCCTGTGATCGAACCCGAGATGATTCGACAGGTGATTTCCATTTTCAAGGAGGACCCAGAGGTTTATTTTGGCAGCCTAAAAAAAGAGATTACTGACCCTGAAGAAATTCAGGCCCAGAGCACTGTCAAGGTAGTTACCGATGACAGGGGAGATGCCATGTACTTCTCCCGCTCTGTCATTCCATCCAATGTAAAGGATGGGAAGCTTGCCAGAGTCTTTCGCCATGTGGGAATCTATGCCTACAAAAAAGACTTTCTCCTGAATTTTTCCTCCATGGAACAGACGGAGTTAGAGTTGGGCGAGGGAATTGAGCCCCTGAGGGCTATGCAAAAGGGATATAAGATGCGCCTAAAGGAGACAGAATACTCTTCCATCGGTGTGGACTATCCGGAGCACGTAGCTCTGGTAGAAAAAGTTATGCGTGAAAAGGGATTGGATCGGGAATAAAATAATTTGAAATTCCGGAGGGATTATGAGATGAAACGAGTACAAATATTAGACTGTACCCTGCGAGATGGTGGCTATATCGTTGACAGCATGTTCGGCGACAATGCCATCAAGGGTATTATTCAAGGCCTGACGGACAGCGGCATTGACGTGATTGAATGCGGTTTTCTCAAGGACCAGCCCCGTCAGGATGGCAGCACTGTCTTTAACTGCGCCGCCCAGGTCAGGCCATTTTTACCAATTGACCGCAGGCAGGCCTCTTATGTTTGCCTAGCGGACTACAGTCGCTATCACATTGACAATCTAGAGCCCTATGACGGCAGCTCTATTGACGGTGTAAGAGCCTGTTTTTTCAAAAATGAGCGCTATGATGTCATAGAATTTTGCAGACAGATCAAGGAAAAAGGCTACAAACTCTATGTTCAGCCTGTAGACATTTTGGGTTACAACGACGGTGAACTCCTCGAGCTCATTGAATCCATTAATGAAATCGAACCCTATGCCTTCTCTATCGTGGATACCTTTGGTTCCATGTACAAGGAAGATTTACAGAGGGTTTTTTATTTGGTAGAACACAACTTGTCGGGAAGTTCCAAAATCGGCTTCCACTCCCACAACAACCTGCAGATGTCCTTTTCCCTGTCCCAGGAATTCATTGACATGACCCAGGGTCTGCGAGACATTGTAATCGATGCCACCATGTGCGGTATGGGGCGAGGCGCCGGCAATACCAATACAGAATTAGTGATGCAGTACATGAACCGTCGCTACAACAGCGGTTATGACATTGATGGAGTTTTGGACCTGATTGACAACTATATTGACGGAATCCGGGCCCAGTACGAGTGGGGATATTCCGTTCCTTATTTTTTGGCAGGCTCCTACAGCGCCCACGTCAACAACATCACCTACTTATCCAACAAGGCGGGAATTGCCAGCCGAGATATTAACTATCTTCTCAACCGCTTGGGTTCCGTGGACCGCAAGAGATACGACTACTCTCTTCTAGAGAATATCTACATGGAATACCAGTCCTCCTTCTGCGATGACCAGGCTTCCATCCAGATCCTAGAAGACCAGCTAAAGGGTCGAGATATTTTGATGCTTCTTCCCGGCTATACCCTATCTAGTCACAGGGAGATAATTGACCAGTATATTAAGGACAAAAGACCTGTTATTATTTCCGTCAATCTCCTGTCCGATAAGTACCCAATTGACTATGTTTATTTTAGCAACAAAAACCGTTATCAATATTGGAAAAATGCAGATGGATTTGACTCCTACAAAAAGATTGTCACCTCTAATGTGACGGTAGATTCTGCAAAGGATCAGATCATTATTGACTTTAACCGACTAGTTAAGTGCGGCTGGGAGCAGCTTGACAACTCAGGTATTCTCCTTCTCCGCCTCCTTGACCTTTTGTCAGTCCATTCCATTTCCATTGCCGGCTTTGACGGCTATCGCCACAGCGGTTCCTTTAACTACACCAAAAAGGACATGGAAAAAACCAGAAATACGGTAAACGCAGATGAGGCCAATAAAAACATATATGATATGTTGGAGGACTACATGAACACCAGAAAATCCAACTGCAAGATCAATTTTATCACCCCTTCCCTCTTTGAGAGGGCCATTGAGAAATGAGGTAGCTATGTCTAAGGACTTAAGTAAAATTAAACTATTTGCCATGGATGTGGACGGCACCCTGACCGACGGCAAAATTTATATGGGAAATGAAGGCGAGGTTTGTAAGAGTTTCGATGTCAAAGACGGCCTGGGATTAAAAATTCTCATGTCCCAGGGTATAACCCCCGCCATCATTACCGGCAGAAGGTCCCAAATCGTCCTAAATCGGGCCAAAGAGATTGGTATTGGCCAAATACACCAGGGAGTCAAAAACAAGGCTCAAAAGCTCTTACAGCTTATGGAGGACATGAATCTGACTCCAGACCAGGTGGCCTACATTGGCGATGACCTGAATGACCTGTCGGCCCTTAAGGTGGCAGGCATTACCTTTGCCCCGGCAGACTGTGGCAAACAAATCCTTCCCTATGTAGATTTTCACCTGACCAAAAAGGCGGGCCAGGCCCCAGTAAGGGAGGCCATAGACATGATTATAGATTCTATGAATCTCGATTTTAGTGATTTTCTTGATTTATAATGAGAAAGCGAAGGCATCTAAATGTCTTCGCTTTCTCTTTATCTCTTATTTTTCCCAGATCATAATAGTTTTTCCAAACATATTCTGTCGATCTAGCTCAAAAGCCTTTTTCATATCCTCCACGGTGTGGACATGAACAGTGGCTCCAATTATATTTTGCAAGTATTCCACAATCTCTGGATTGGACTGATAGAGTTCTATGGTCTTCTCAAAATCCACTCTTCCACTTCTGCTTGATCCAAACATGCGGAGTCCCTTTTCCAAAATCATGCGGGTGTTAATGGCCACAGGATTTTCCGATACTCCCAGAATAGAAATCGTTCCCTCTGGATTAATGTAATCGATAATCTGATTAATGGCCTTAGGAGAACCCTCGCCTCCCACGCACTCAAAGGCGTGATCCAGGCATAAGTCCTCTGGGATTCCATCTACCAAATAGGTCTCTTCTGCAAAGGAAAAATCCATGAGTTTGGACTGGTCCATTCCGAAAATAAAAAGTTTAACCTGCGGAAACATAGCCTTAAAAAAGACGGCTGTGATATATCCTAGATTTCCATCTCCCCAAATTCCCACAGTCTCTCTTCTTTCATGGGCAATTTGATCAAATCTGGAAATAGCATGGACGCTGACAGAAACTAACTCTGTAAAGGCGGCCACCAAAGGATTTATGCCCTCAGGTAGTTTAAGCAGCCGGTCAGGGCCTAGGTTTACCAAATCCTGCATAAAACCGTCAAAACCAGAGGCTCTAAACTTAGATGTTCTCAAGTAGTTCTCTGCAATAATGGAATCTTTCTCCTGCGGGGTGTTGGGAATCATTACCACCCGATCTCCCACCTTGAAATTCCCAGTAGGATCATATATTACCTGACCAATAGACTCGTGAATCAAGGCCATGGGAAGTTTTTTCATCAAAATATCCTTAGACCTTACTCCCTGAAAATACCTTTGGTCCGCATGACAAATAGAAAGGTGAGTTGGACGAACCAGCACTTCATTTTTGCAAAGATCAATATCTGAAAATTCCACCTCGATACGACCTGGAGCCACAAGGCGATATACTGTATTTAACATATGTTACTCCCCTCTAATCAAAGCCTCCGCTACTCTGAGGTCATAAGGATAGGTAATCTTAATATTAAAGACCTCTCCCTCTACAAGGTGGACCTTTTCTCCCTTCATAACAAAGATTTTAGCCGCGTCTGTCAAGGTCTCCTTTTCCTCTTCCGAAAGGGATTCATACAGGCGTTTTAACTTAAGAGCATTAAAGGACTGTGGTGTCTGGCCCTGGTACATTTGACGGCGGTCTGGAATTTCAGAAATCAACTGATTATCCTGACTGCACACAATAGTATCTGTGGCGGCAACAGCTGTATCACAGGCACCATACTCTTTAACATATTTTATATTTTCCTCTATGATTCTCTCTGTCACAAAAGGACGAACAGAGTCGTGAGTGACAACAATGGTCTCCTCATCCAAACCATAGTGTTCATCAATATAAGACAGGGAGTTCATAATGGTTTCATTTCTTGTAGGACCACCCTTAATAACTGCAATTCTATCCGTTTGTCCCAAATATTTTTTTATGAGATTTTGTGTCTGCTTCACCCACTCTTCTGGGCAGAGGACAATCACTTTTTCGAATTCATCATGTACATAAAACTTTTCCAGGGTGTGAATCAAAATTGGTTTGTCCCCAACTAACATATACTGCTTTGGTCGATCTACATTTCCCATTCGGCTGCCAATTCCGCCAGCCAATACCACTGCAAATATCATCCTTTTCCCTCCTATAATTTTTCATAAGCAATCTGAAACTCGCTAGAAATATTTTCGTAAATATCCTTGTAGTCTGCTGTGTAGTAATATGTGGAAAACTCCTTTAACATATTCCAGAGAATATGATAGCTACAAAGTACTGTGTACTCTTGCATATTCTCATTGATTACAATAAGTTCCATATCCTTTCTGTTGGAGGAAAAATCCTCAAAAATATAGAAAATATCCTCTGGCTGTTTTTGATGACGCAATCTTATTTCTCTCATAATTTCATCAATATTATCCGTATCTGAATAATCTATATGAACTGCTTTTCTTTGCGTCTTTGTGCCACATTTTTTCAGAAGTTTCATTACGCACTGGCCATCTAGATATTCATTTTTTTCTGTAAGCCAAAACTCATTTCCATTGTAGTCTACAACCTCTGTCTCATCATGATCTAAAAGGCTCTTGTAATCTAGATGATCCTTAATAAGACTATGTTTTTCCTGACACTTTATTAAATCATTCTGAACCATAATCTCATATTCCGTCTCATCCCAGTGATAAACCTGATCAAAGATTTCTGGAACCCGAGTTATATTTTCATATCTCATCTGGAAACGCTCTGGACGATTTACAACCTTAGTCAGCACAGAGTAGTTTCTCTGATCCCAATATATGTACCGATCAGCCTCTATTCCCTTTGCCAACAAAACGAACTTGGTGGAATATGGTCCCGCATAGATTACCTTGTCAAAACTAACCTGGCCCATGGAGCGCGTCAAGTCCCTGCGATTGTTATCCCAATTCATCAGCTCCATATCCTTTTCATACTGGTCACTGTAAACCAAATTTCGGATTATATAACTGCTCTCCACGATTTCTTTCTTATTCATAACTCGCTCTGCTATACGGTAGATGATTCGAACCCCCCTAGGCACCACATCCTCAAGTCCTACCACATTACTCTCAGATTCTGGATAATCACTAAAGAGCGTCACATCCTTACCCTGAGCCAAAAGATTTTGCATATATCTTCTAAGCTGAGGTTTCCACGCCAACAATGTATCTCCACTGATATGGCCCAACATAGCTACAATACAAATTCTCTCTGTCTTATTTTCTTTCTCTTTAAACTCAGGCTTTTTGCCCAACAAAATATCATAGATGATCTGGTCTGAATTCTCATTGTCAAAAAGAACATCTATGTCTGCACTTCGACTGGCCGTAATGTAGTCTAGTTTTTCTTCAAAGTCCTCTACTCGACTGAGCATTGGAAGACTGGCAATTAGATTTTTCATGGCGCCACCCACATTACTTCTTCTCACAATATCCAA
>JAILSA010000291.1 GCA_024697885.1 Eubacterium sp.
AATTAGCGAGTCTTGACTTTTTTGGAGGAATGTCAGCATTAGATAAGTATAATAAAACAGGAAGAGGCCAACCAGAGAGAGACTTTCGTCTCAAGTCGGTTGGACTCTTCCTGTTTTTAGACTGTCTTAGTGCGACAGCCCCCTTTTTGTATTTAGATAATTTTACTAGAACTCCATGTCGGAAAAGAAGACTGGAAGTTTTTCTTTGAAAATGTCAAAGGCCATCTTGGCCAACTGTCTCATCTGTGGATGAGCTGCCTTGTCACAGCGGAGGCGGAAGAAGTTTCTCCAGGCCCGAAGATTCATGGTCATAACAATCTCAGTTTTTAGGCTGTTAGGAAGTACAGAACGGGCCTCCTGTGGAGTTGCCCCAGCCTCAATCATCTGGAAGTAGAATTTCTCTGTGGCCTCCATAGCCTGATTCCAAATGTCATATTTGGCCTTGTCCTTAGGGTCTGACAGGTCGTAGCCAAAGCCGCTGGCAAGGTCGATGACTGTAATGGCATTGCCGAACTTGTCCCCGGAGTAGTTGCAGTAGCGTGTGCTCTCCTGGCTGTAGCTGGCGATTCTGTGGCGGACAATCTCGTGGGTCACACCTCGGTCGCAAACCATGCGAACCGTAATGGCTTCGTGCTCAATTACGGATTCGTGTCCTCTCTTTAAGAGGCTGGTGATAAAGCGCTCCGCAGAATCCTCCCGAATATTGCCCTCGCTTTTATAGCAAACTCGACCGATTTTCTCGATCTTTTTTATCATGCTGTCATAATCTTGCATGTCGATAATCTCAACACTTGGCTGAATTGAATTCATGTGATATCCTCCATTTCATAATCTGTTCAATAGTATAACGGAAAAACCATTTTCACGCAATAAAATCCTTATCTGACGCAGATATATACCATATAGCCCACATAGATGGCCAGCATGGCAACACCCTCTCCCCGGGTGATTTTTTTCTGGTGCCAGGCAAAAATCCAGACGATGACACTCATGGCAATCAGGATCAGGATATCCATGAAGTTGTCAGAAATCATGGTAACTGGACTGATGGCACCTGCCAGTCCCAGAACCAGAAGGATGTTAAAGATATTGGAGCCCACCACATTTCCCAGGGCCATGTCCACCTCGTTTTTCTTGGCTGCCACCAGGGAGGTAACTAACTCAGGAAGGCTGGTACCAAGGGCCACGATAGTCAGTCCAATCAGGTTTTCTGACAGGTAGAAAGAACGGGCGATGGTAGTTGCACCCTTGACAACAAAGTCTCCGCCAAACTTAATGGCAGCAGCGCCGCCCACAATGAAAATAAGGCATTTCCACCAGGGCAGGAGTTGGTATTCCTCATCGGCCTGGGCGGGATTTTTCTTGGCGCTGATCACCATGGAAACCAGGTAAATGACAAAAATCACAATCATTATAATGCCATCGATTCTTCCCAAGAGACCTGGGGAAAATATTCCACCCTCTTGGTGGATGTCTAGGGACTCAGGTTTTCCCAGGATGCCAAGTCCAAAGAGTAGGATGGCACAGATAATGGAAAAAGGAAATTCCTTTTTTAGGGTAGAGGCCTGAACAGCCAGGGGTGTAAAGAGGGCGCAGCAGCCGCAGACCACCATCAGGTTAAAAATGTTAGAACCCACGGCGTTACTGATGGCCAGTTCGTTGCTGCCATCCAGGGAAGCGGTAACGCTGACGGCGCACTCCGGAAGGCTGGTGCCCATGGCCACAATGGTAAGTCCAATGATCATGGATGGAATGTTAAACTGTTTGGCAATGGAGGAGCAGGCGTCCACAAAGTAGTCCGCTCCCTTAATTAGCATTACGAATCCCAGTGCCAGAATAAGTGTTGCAATAAGTATTTCTTTCATAATATCCTCCTGGTTTTAAAGAATGGAAAGTCCTTCTAACAATATTTTTCCCCCTATTAGGATCAAGATCAGGCCGCCTATGAGCTGAGCCTTATCATTGAATTTTACTCCAAAGATACTACCTATTTTAACACCAATGAAAGAAATAAAAAAGGTAGTAGCTCCAATAAATATAACCGTAGGAATAATTTGAATCTGGAAAAAGGAAAAGGTAACTCCTACAGCCAGGGCATCAATGCTGGTGGCCACTGCCAAAACTGCCATAGTCTTTGGGTTCATCCTCTGGTCGGTAGACTCCTCTTCCTGCCTGGATTCACGAATCATGTTGATTCCCAAAATAAGAAGAAGAACAAAGGCAATCCAGTGGTCGTACTGGTCGATTTTGGCGGCGAAGAGATTACCCAGGAAGTAGCCTATTAGGGGCATGAGGGCCTGGAAACCTCCAAACCAAATTCCTGCAGTAAGCATGTGGCGGATTTTTATTTTTCCCAGGGACAGGCCCTTACAGATAGAGACGGCAAAGGCATCCATGGAAAGTCCAACAGCGAGTATAAAAAGATCTAGTATTCCCATAAAATTCTCCATTTGTTTTTTCCCTTTGGTCTAATCATAATAAAAGACCCATAGGCAGAAAAATCTGCCCATGAGTCTCATCATTTAAAGTAATACCGGGCGACAGGCGCCGTTGTGTCGATAGAACTACATATCTGCGTAAGATACGTTGACTACTCCCCCAAAGGAATTAGCCACAGTATAACACTGTTGAAAAAAAATTGCAACAAGAATATTTAGGAAAAGTATCCAAAGAAGCTAAAACCTGTTGGCATCGGGATGGTGCACATAAAGATGGTGGCGCCAATGAGGAATACCACAGAGATTCCAAATACCAAAACTCGGTTTGGAAGCTTTTTGAAAATTCCCACAATACCCAAAAGGAAGAGTACCAGGGAGAAGATTACTGTTACCAAGCCGTAGCGGTCGCCGTTGCGGTTGTCGTTCTGACCTTCCTCCAAAACAGCCTGAGCCTCGTCAAGCTTTTCCAGGGCTGCTGTGTAATAGCTGTCTGTGTAGCCCTCCTTGGTGAAAGGACTTGGCAGACCGTCCTGCTTGTAGGACCAGTCAACGGCTTCCCTAAATTCCTCTGTGCAGTTGTCATCCTTGAGAATCTGAATCTTGTCCTCAATTAGCTTGGCCTCGTTGTCGTCTCCGCGATCCATGGCAAGCTGGTAGTCAAACTCGTATTCCATAATTTGATTCCAGAGGAGCATGTCCTGCATGTAATTCTGAGCTGCCTCGTTGTACATGGAGTTCCCCTCTGCAGACAGGTTGTTACTCTTGGCATAGTTGGTAGCCTGGTTGCCGCCGTGAAGGGAGCCAATCCAGGTGGCCCATGCAGTGAGCAGGGCTGTGATGCCAAGGAAAATGGCAATCCATAGTTCTAATCGTTCTTCTTTCTTTTTTGTCTCTTGATTTTCTGACATTTTTTCATGTCCTCCTTTTCTTAGTAAGCGTTTTTGTTGATAAAGCCTTTGAAAATAGTGGAAAGCAGGATTTTAAAATCCAGTCCCAAAGTCCAGTTCTCAATGTAGTAGAGGTCGCAGTCGATTCTCATTCGGATGGAGGTGTCGCCGCGGTAGCCGTTGACCTGAGCCCAGCCGGTGATGCCCGGTTTTACCTGGTGCTTGATCATGTAACGAGGAATTTCCTCTTTGAATTTTTCCACCCAGAAAGGTCGCTCCGGTCTAGGACCCACCAAACTCATATCCCCCTTGAGAACGTTAAAAAACTGTGGGAGTTCGTCCAAACTGGTCTTTCGTATAAACTTTCCAATCGGTGTAACTCTCGGGTCGTTTTGCACGGTCCAGGCCTGTTTTTCCTTGGAGGAATCCTGAACGGCCATGGAGCGGAATTTGTACATCATAAAAGGTTTGTTGTGGAGTCCCACTCGCTCCTGCTTGAAAATCAGCGGTCCCTTGGAGGTGGTTTTTACAATGATTGCCACCACCAGCATTGGGATGGAGAAGAGGAGGATCAGTCCGAGAGAGCCCACAATATCAATGGCCCTCTTGAGAAAACTGTTGAAGGAGTTGGCCAGTGGAATCTTTCGCACATGGATTACTGGCAGTCCGTCCAAATCCTCGGTATAAGGTCTGGTTGGAATAATGTTGTTGTAATCTGGGATAAACTTGGTGTGGACACCGAACTTCTCGGCGGAAGTCACAATGGATTCCAGGCAGCCATAGTGCTGGATGGAGAGGGTAATGGCGATTTCGTCGTAGTCATTTTCCTCCAGCATTTTTTCCAAATCCTCAATGTGGCCGATGACCTTAATGTCTCGGTAGCTAAAGCCGATAGGCCTTACATTGTCCAAAATTCCGTGGACGGAGTAGCCCCACTCCGGATGGGCCAAAAGTCGGTCCACATAGCCCTCGGCCGCCCGGCTGTAACCCACCAGGAGAATGTGTTTTTGATTCATGCCCTTGCGGCGGATGCGGCGCAGGAGGGTGGTGGTCATCATGCGGAAAATCACTTCCAAAACGAAGTTTGTCACCACGAAGATGATAATGAACATACGGGCGTAGTCCTTCTGGTTCAGGAAGTACATAAAGGCCAGACAGTAAAAAATTCCTGCCAGATTGGCCTTGATAATAGCCCAAATCTCGTATCGACGACTCTTCACTCGAGCTGGATCGTAGAGGTGGAAGAGGTGGTAGGAAACGATGTAACATGGCACCAGCATGAGAAGAATCTGTGAATAATTCTTCAGACTTCCGTAGATGCCAATAGGTGCCTTGATAATACCCAGACGAATGAGAAAACTGTGGGTTTCGTCAAACCTTAAGTAGTATGCCAGCACAAAGGAAAAACATATAATCACCGCATCAATGAGGATGCGAAATAAATTCAATAATTTCTGATTGCCCTTAATCAAAACCTAATACCGCCCTTCTATCAAGCATAAGTCATAGTATTTGCTTTTTTAGCATATAATCATCAAAAGTATATACCATTTCCCCTTTTTTCTCAATAAAAAAATTCTTCACAAACCGAACACAATTAGTTATTATAATGATTGAAACATTAGATATAGAAGGGAAAGGAAGTAACGGAGTATGGACGAAAATATGAATAACAGCGGACAAGAGCCAAGGATTGTGGGTTACAACACCATGACAGGCGAGCCTATTTACGAGAATGGGAATCAGGGACAAAGAGTCCAGCAGGACCAGACCATTCAGCACACTCAGCCTGTCCAGCCAGACCAGACCATACAAAATACTCAGCCGGTGCAGACAGAGCCCCAGCAGGAGTATCGGTTTGAACAGGATCCACAGCCTATGCCAAGTCAGGACAATACCTACCGTTTTCAAAATACGGACAGAGTTTCAGAAAAGCCAAAGAGTGGCAAGGGAAAGAGCATTGGAAAAACCATTCTTTTCGGAGCTATTTTCGGCCTGGTGGCAGCAGCTTGTTTTGGCATTGTAGTCAAGGTGGGCAAGCTTGGAATTTCCGGTGGCAGTGGAAGCCTAGGTGGCACAGAGGTAAATCCAGTGGAGATTTCCTCCGTATCAGGTTCAGCCGTGGGCGTTTCTGATGTGTCAGGCATTGTGGAAAATGTAATGCCAGCCATTGTTTCCATTACGGAGAGGTCCACAGTAACCTCTTATTTTGGCCAGTCCTATTCGGCAGAGGGAGCGGGCTCAGGATTTATTGTAAAGCAGGATGATGGCCAGCTCTTGATTGTGACCAACAACCATGTGGTTTCCGGCGCAGACAAGATTTCTGTCCAGTTCAACGACGGAGAGAGCGCTGAGGCGGAGATCAAGGGAACAAGCGAGTCCAATGACTTAGCTGTTTTGACAGTGGACATGGACAAATTAAAGGACAGCACAAAATCCAGCATTAAGGTGGCAAGTCTTGGATCTTCTGACGATGCCAAGGTAGGTGAAATGGTAATCGCCATTGGAAACGCCCTGGGTTATGGCCAGTCCGTAACGGTGGGTTACCTAAGCGCCAAGGACCGCGAAATCACAGCCAGTGATGACCAGGGTCACACCACCACACAGATTCTTTTGCAGACAGACGCGGCAATCAATCCTGGTAACTCAGGTGGAGCCCTGATTGACACCAACGGCAAGGTAATCGGCATCAATTCCAGCAAGCTCTTCTCCTATGGAGGAAGTACAGTAGAGGGAATGAGCCACGCTATTCCAATGAG
>JAILSA010000296.1 GCA_024697885.1 Eubacterium sp.
GTCATTGCCCAGGCAACAACCTCTTTTTTTCTTTGAATTTTTTCCTAAACCAAAACTTTTTGAATTACCTGCTTTGGACACTTTTGAGCACATAGGCTGCAGCCCTTGCACTTGTCCGGATCGATGACAGCCAGGTTATTCTCTATGGTAATCGCATCAAAATGGCACTGCTTTGCGCATATACCACAGCCGATGCAGCCCGCCTTGCAGACAGCCATAACATCCTTTCCCTTGTCCTGGGAGGCACAGGCCACCACATAGGAACGCTTGTAGGGAATCAGGTCGATCAGGTTCTTTGGACAGGCCTCCACACACTTGCCACAGGCCACACAGGCCTCTGGGTTAACCTGGGCAATTCCGTCTTTTATTTCCAGGGCCCCAAACTGGCAGGCCTCCACACAGGAGCCCAGTCCCAGACAGCCATAGGAACAGGCCTTGTCTCCCTGGCCCGGGGCCAAAACTGCACTCTTACAGTCTAACTCTCCCGTGTACTCATACTTGCTTCCCGCCTTGTCACAGGTGCCGGAGCACTTGACATAGGCCACTTTTTTCTCTGTGGCATCCGCGGACACTCCCAGGATTTCTCCAATTTTTGCGGCAACTGCTGCCCCGCCTACAGGACAGGCATTGACTTCCGCCTCTCCCTTGACAATGGCCTCAGCCAAACCGTCACATCCCGGGTAGCCACAGCCACCACAGTTATTTCCCGGAAGGCATTCTCTGACCGCCTCCACTCTCTCATCTGTCTCAACAGCGAAGACCTTACCGGCCACACCCAGGAGCAGGCCGATTAGGACTCCTAAGACTGCCAGGACAATTACAGACATAAGAATTGTATTCATCTTGGCCCCCCCTTAAAAGCTAACGCCGCCAAAGCCGCAGAAGGCAATGGCCATGAGTCCCGCCGTAATCAGTACAATTGGGGTCCCCTGGAAGGCGCTAGGAATATTGCTGTTTTCAAGTTTCTCACGAATACCTGCCATAAGGACAATGGCCAGGAAAAATCCCAGAGCCGCTCCCACACCGTTGACGGTGCTGGCAAGAATTCCATAATCATTTTGCACGCTGAGAAGGGCCACACCCAAAACAGCGCAGTTGGTTGTAATCAGTGGCAGGTAAACTCCCAAGGACTGGTAGAGACCAGGCATTTTTTTCTTGAGAACCATTTCCACAAACTGAACCAGGGCCGCAATAACCAGGATAAAGACAATGGTATTGAGGTAGGTCAAATCCTGTGGCTTTAGGAGGCAGTTGTAGAGGACGCTGGTAATAAAGGACGCCAGGGTCATTACAAAGAGAACTGCTCCTCCCATACCTGCTGCCGTCTCCACCTTTTTGGAAACTCCAAGGAATGGACAAATTCCCAAAAACTGGCTGAGAACGAAGTTATTTACCAGGACTGCGGTAAAAAGTATTGTAAAAAGTGTCATGCTTCATCCGCCTCCTCTCCATCTTCTTCCTCTTCAGGTAAGTTTGTGGCACTTGGCATTTTCAACTTGTTCTGAAGGGCACACAGGCCAGCCAAAACAAAGAAGGCTCCCGGTGCCATTACGAAAATAGAAATGTGGACGGAATCCGGCAAAAACTGGAAACCAAAAATTGATCCACTTCCTAAAATTTCACGGAAAATACCGATCAGGGTCAGGCCCAGGGTAAATCCAAGGCCCATACCAATGCCGTCAAAGGCAGAGGATAAAATGTCATTTTTGGAGGCATAGGATTCTGCCCTTCCCAAAATAATACAGTTAACTACAATCAGAGGGATGTAAACTCCCAGGGCGCTGTAGAGGAAAGGTATGTAGGCCTGCAAGAGCAATTGGACTATGGTTACAAAGGAAGCCACAATCACAATAAAGGCCGGAATTCTCACCTTGTCTGGAATAATATTTCTCAGGGCGGAAATCAACATGTTGGACAAAATCAAAACCACTGTTGTGGACAATCCCATTCCCAGACCGTTAATGGCCGAGGATGTAACTGCCAGCGTTGGACACATACCAAGCATCATAACAAAGGTAGGATTTTCCTTAATCACTCCATTGTGGAGGCGTTCTGAAAACTTACTCATTACTGACCACCTCCCTCTGAGGCAAACAAAATTCCCTTTACAGCGTGGGTCAGGGCCCGACTGGTAACTGTGGCGCCTGACAGGGCCTGAATCTGGGATTTGGTCTCCTCGTTTTTGTTATACATATTTTGACTTGGATCCTCTGGCAAAACCTTGCCTCCAAAGGAAGCCTGCCATTCTGGATCCTCACAGTTGGCCCCTAAACCCGCTGTCTCACTTTGAGAGGTGATGGAAAGACCTGTCACCGCCCCATTTTGGTCTACACCCAGGGCAAAACCGATTTTGCCGCCGTAGCCCTTCTTGGCATTGGCCAAATAAACCTTGCCAATCTGGCTGCCGCTGGCATCTGTCACAGGGTGAACCTGGGTCACTTCCACATAGTCTGCCAAACTCTCTCCCTGGCTCACCTCTTTATTGGCCAGGTCGTGGCTGGCAAAATACTGGTTGGTGGTTTCCACTGCCTTCTGGTCATCGTCTCCCACCAGGGCCCCCGGAGACACCACCTGCTGGCAGGCCTCGTTGTTGGTCTTTGCCTGGGCATCCTCAATAGGCTTTTTGGTCACGGTGTAGACTCCCGCCAAAATCAATCCCAAAATCAGGGTGATGGCACAGAGAATCAGGGCATCCTTGACCATAGTATTTTTTTCTGTCTTATTTTCACTCATTGGACTTGCCCTCCTTTCCAAATGGTTTTGGAACGGTAAAGCGTTCAATCAAAGGCACGCAGAGGTTGGCGATAATAATGGCAAAAGAAACTCCCTCCGCCGACTCTCCAAAGAAGCGGAAGAGACCGGTCAAGAGTCCCAAAAGGATACCAAAAATCACCTTGCCCCTTGGGGTGATAGGACTTGTCACATAGTCGGTTGCCATGAAAAAGGCTCCCAAAATCAAGCCGCCTCCGCAGAGCTCGTAGAGAAGGGGATAAGATGCTCCCCCTGTCGCCGCCTGGTAAATCAGGTCAAAAACAGCAAAGCTGGCGATGTAGGTCACTGGAATTCTCCAGTCAATGATTTTCTTTGCCATCAGATAAATGGCTCCTAACAAACGGGCTGCCACCGAGGTCTCACCAATGGTTCCTGTGGTATTTCCCAGGAACATTTTGGTCAGGTCCGGAAGTCCTCCCTCCTTGACCTGGGCCAAAGGAGTGGCGCTTGAGGTGGCGTCAACGGCGATGCCGTACATAAAATTCTGGCCCTGCTTTACGGTAAAGCTGGTCATAGCTCCACTGAAGGACAACATCATAAAGCAACGTCCTGCCAGGGCCGGGTTCATAAAGTTTTGACCCAGGCCGCCAAAGAGCTGCTTGGCCACAATAATAGCAAAGATTCCTCCCAGGATACACATCCAAAGGGGAATGGTGGTTGGCAGGTTCAGGGCCAGGAGAAGGCCGGTTAGAAGGGCGCTAAAATCTCCTGTGGTCACTGGCTGCTTCATGCACCTTTGCCAAATATATTCTGCCAAAATACAGGTGACGCAGGTGGTCAAAATCACCAAAAGGGCGCTCAACCTGAAGTTGTAGATTCCCACCGCAGTGGCCGGAATCAGTGCAATCACAACATCTCTCATAATGGATTTGGTCGAAGAATGATCTCTGACATGAGGAGATGTGGACACGTGTAACATTTTTTCTTCCATTCTCTTCCTCCTATGCTTTCTTCCGACTGGCATCCATAACTGCTCGTCTGGCCTTCTTAAACATCTGGGTCAGCCTTCTCTTGGCCGGGCAGACGTAGGTACAGCTTCCGCACTCATAGCATTCCATGCCGTGTATCTTTTGAAAATAATCCATGTCTCCACGCTCTACTGCCTCTGCCATCATCTGTGGCACAAGGCGGCTTGGACAGACAGTGGCGCAGCGGCCACAGCGGATACAGTTGGTGGGTTCAAATTCTGCCACCTGGTCCTCTGACATAGCCAAAATAGAAGAGCTGGTCTTGGTAATCGGGGTATCCAAATCATACATGGCCATACCCATCATAGGGCCGCCGGAAATGATTTTTGGGGCCTCCCTCTTAAGGCCACCCGCTTCCTCTAGGAGTTCAGCGTGACTCATGCCGAACTTAACCTCGTAGTTCTGGCCCTTGGCCACTGCATCTCCCGTCACCGTCACCACTCGGGACATACAAGGAGTGGACTTGCAGACCGCCTGGTAAACCGCAATCATGGTCTGGACATTGTCCACAATGCATCCCGCATCTGCCGGCAACATCTTGGAGTGGATTTTTCTCCCTGTCACCACAGAAATCACCTGGCGCTCTGCCCCCTGAGGATACTTGGTCTTTAATTTTTTTACAGAGATATCCCTGTCATCTTCTAGCAGGTACTGAATCTTGTTGATGGCATCCATCTTGTTGTCCTCAATGGCGATCACACCCTTGGCGTGATCAAAGAGAGACAGCAAAACCCGCAGGCCCTGAATAATCTCCTCCGGCCTCTCCATCATAAGACGGTAGTCCGAGGTCAAGTAAGGCTCGCACTCCGCTCCATTCACAATGATATACTCGATGTCATCTTCATTTTTGGGTGTCACCTTGACGTTTGTGGGAAAGCCTGCGCCTCCCATGCCCACGATGCCCGCATCCTTAATAATCTGACGGATTTCTTCTCTCGACAAATTCTGGTAGTCTCTGTCTTCACCCAATCCCTCCACCGGGGTGTACTCTCCGTCGTTTTCTACAATTACACAAGTTGCCTTATTGCCTGACGAAAGAAGTCTCGGTTCTATAGCCTTCACTGTTCCGGATACAGAACTCACGATGTTGGCAGAGATAAATCCACTGGCTTGCCCTATGATTTGTCCCATCTTGACCGAATCTCCCTTGGCCACGACTGGGGTAGCAGGAGCGCCGATGTGCTGACTCATGGAAAAAACTACCATATCCTTTGGCATGACAGTCTGAATCAAACCATCCTTGCTGAGTTCCTTGCCCTCGTAGGGATGAATTCCACCCTGAAAGGTCGATTTACCCAATGAAATCCCCTCCTTTTCCTTGTATTATTTCTTGTTGAAAGATATTCTCATTATAGCAACTTTACTAATCTTATACAAGGATTCTATGCATTTTACACAGAAATAAGAGACTTTATCAGTTTTGTTATCCCGTGCCAACTAAACTCTGACAGTTTTCTTAACTTGACATAATAAAAACATAATAAATTTCTTGACAAGCTTTTAACAATTATATACAATTCAACATAGGTGTAGCTTATAATAAGCTTACAAGTTTTATTTTGTTATTCATAAACTAGTGGAAACGGGTCTTTTGGATGATATCCAAGAGGCCCGTTTTCACTTTCATTTATTCTCCCAAAACTTTGCCAACTCCACTTTCATGGTCTCTAGGTTCACCACATCAAAGGGGTCCCACTCTCTGGGAAAAAGTTCCAAATATTCTCTCTGCAAAAATCTTTCGTCCAAGAGCAGGATAGCTCCCTTGTCCTCCTCCGTC
>JAILSA010000001.1 GCA_024697885.1 Eubacterium sp.
TCCTGGAAGGAAAGTTGACCGCCAAAAAGGTCCAAGGCCGATCCCACTGTCACATTGACCTTGCCAGCTCCCTGGCGGCGGATTTTTTCCATATCCTCCATGCTGCCCACGCCACCGGCATAGGTCATAGGCAGATCTGCCGCCGAGGCAAGAAGGTCAATTAAGTCCAAATCAACTCCCGCCTGACTGCCCTCTACATTGACAGCATGAACCAAAAACTCGTCACAATAGGAGGCCAATTTGTGGATTAAATCCCGGTCTAAAGCCTGGTCCGTAAACTTTTGCCAGCGGTCTGTCACCACATAATAGGCTCCGTCTCTCAGGCGACAGCTGAGGTCAAGAACCAAATGGTCCTTTCCCACCGTCTCCACTAATTCCTCAATTCTGTCGTAGCGAATCTGACCGTCCACAAAGACATAGGAGGTCACAATTACATGGCTGGCCCCTGCCTGGATCCACTCCCTGGCATTTTGGCCATTGACTCCCCCTCCAATCTGAAGGGCTCCGGGCCAGGCCTCAAGTGCTCCCTTAGCCTGCCTTACATCCGCCTCGTAGTAGGGGCTGTCCTTGCCATTTAAGAGGATAATATGGCCTCCTCTCAGGCCCTGGTCACGGTAGAGTCTGGCGTAGTCCGCCGCCGCCATCTGGGAGACAAAATTTTCCTTGGCAAAATCTCCCTGATCCCGAAGGCTTCCCCCCACAATCTGCTTTACCTGGCCGTTGTGTATATCAATACATGGTCGAAATTCCATTATATTTTTCCCTCTATTAGAGACCCAAAATCTTCTCTACCGTAGCCTGCATCTCTGTCTTGTCGCAGACAATGTCGTGGAGAATTGGAGCTGTTCTAATTTCCTCAATAGCATTAGGCACCTTTACACCAGACAACTTGTTGAGCTCGTCTACCAGTTCAAAGTCACCCATGGAATCGTACTTTGTATCAATGGCATTCATAACGCTGCGAGTGAACTTGTATGGGCTGGCTGTAGAGGCGATGACAGTCTATAAACCACTGTCCTTGGCCTTGTCATAGTAAACATGAGAAGCCACGGCTGTATGAGTTACCATAATATAGTCTGCCGCCTCATAAACCCTGCGGATGGACTGAGCAGTCTCCTCCTCTGTGGCAAAACCACCTACGAAGCAGTCTAAGCCCTTCTTCATATCCTCTGTGATGTCATACTGGCCCTGGCCTGTCAGAGCATCCATCAAGGACTTAGTCTTGTCCGCATCCTCTCCTGCAATCTTGTAAATCAGGCGCTCAAGATTAGAGGAAATCAAAATATCCATAGATGGAGATGAAGTCAGGATAAAGTCGCGCTTTCTGTCATAGGTTCCTGTCTGGAAGAAGTCGTAGAGAACCTTGTTCTCGTTGGATGCGCAGTAGAGGGTCTCAATAGGAAGTCCCATATTCTTGGCATAGTAAGCGGCCAAAATATTTCCAAAGTTTCCGGTTGGAACCACTACATTAATCTTCTCTCCGCACTGAATCTCACCCTGCTTCAAAAGCTGGCCATAGGAGTATACATAGTAGACAATCTGTGGCACCAAACGGCCGATGTTAATGGAGTTTGCTGAGGAGAACTGATATCCCTTAGCGTCCATTTTGGCAGCCAATTCCTTGGAGTTAAACATATTCTTAACCCCTGTCTGGGCATCGTCAAAGTTGCCGTGAATTCCCACAACCTTGGTATTTTTGCCCTTCTGAGTCAGCATCTGCTTCTCCTGAATTGGGCTGACACCATTTTTTGGATAAAATACAATAATGCTGGTTCCCTCTACATCGGCAAATCCAGCGAGAGCTGCCTTACCTGTGTCTCCGGAAGTAGCAGTCAAAATAACAATTTCATTTTTTACGCCGTTTTTCCTGGCAGAGGTTGTCATGAGATAAGGGAGGATGGAAAGTGCCATATCCTTAAAGGCAATGGTCTTGCCGTGGAAGAGCTCTAAATAATAAGCTCCGTCCTTCTTTACCAGTGGTGCAATCTCCTCTGTGTCAAACTTGTCGTCATAGGCACCCTGAATACATGCCATAAGCTCTTCCTTGGTAAAATCGCTGAGGAAGAGTTTCATAACCTCATAAGCTGTCTCCTGATAGGAAAGGCCAGCCAGGTCCTCTAATTTTATATCAAAAACAGGAATGGAATCTGGTACAAACAGACCACCATCATCAGCAAGGCCTTTTAAAATAGCCTGAGATGCTGTTACCTTGTCACTTTTACTTCTTGTACTCTTATACATAACGCTCATAATAATACCATCCTTTTAGATTTATTTGTTTGCATACCGAAAATAGAATATCATGGGAGGCGGATTTTTGCAAGAGTACTTATTGCGAAAAAAACCTGTCTCATATAAAATAGAAGAAAAAGGAAATGGAGGGAAAAAATGTCAGCAGGAACCTATGAAGCCAAAAGAAAGGACGGCACCATATACTACCGGGCCTCCATTACCCACCAGGGCAAGCACATTAGTCTGGGAAGTTTTCCCACCCAAAAGGCTGCCCAGCAAGCCTACCAGGAAGCAGGCCGCCTCTTGCGGTCAAGTCGCCTTGGCATTGACGACTACGAAAACCGCCGGCGAGCCCTGTCCTTTCTCAAGTGGGTCATCCTGGTCAACTACCGGGACAAGGGCATCTACATCAAGACCCCCATCTACATGGAAAAAAGTTTTTTCCTCTACTTTTTCAGTCCTGCGGACTATCTGATTTTTGACATTGACGACCTCTTCTATTACAGTTCCCATACCATAAGCCGTCGGGGCGGCCACCTCTTTGTGGCAGATTACGGTATGCAGGTCAACATCATGTCCCGCTACGGCATCAAAAACCATGCGGTAGAGGGCAGGGATTACCGTTTTGTCAACGGAAATCCCAGAGATTTTCGCTATGGAAATATTGAGGTTATTAACCGCTTTTCCGGGGTCAGACGCAAGGAAAAAAACGGAAGCTACTATTACGAGACCAGAATCCATGTGAGGAGCGAATACCTGGTAGGGGTCTATCAGACAGAAGAAGAAGCCGCCATCGCCTACAACAAGGCCGCCTCCATCCTGATTACCAAGGGCTATGAAAAGAATTATCCCGTCAACTACCTTGAGGACCTATCCTCTAAGGAATACCAGGAGATTTACAAGGATTTGTCTATCTCCTCCCATATCCGCAACCTAAAAGATGCGCCCCAAAACTAGGGACGCATCTTTGTCAAGACTGAGTTAAATGAGGCCAACAATGTAAAGAATTAAAAGTGCCAAAAATACTAAGGCATTCATAAAACTTCCCACTGCTGGTGTGGTCATGTAAATATCTTCTTTTTTGTAACATCTTCTGGCCAGAACAAAACCTACCGCACTGGCGATCATATCCAGGATTCCCGCCAATCCAATCATCAGGTCCGCATTGCCCTTGGCTTTTCCCGACACGAAAAAGAGAAGGAGCAAGATAAGCAGGGTCAAAACTCCCATGATGGTGGACAAAATTCCCTGAACCGGATGTTTCTTATCCGTAAAACGAATTTTTCGCTTTTTTCTCAATGACATAAGCCCTACGATTTCCTCCTTTTTCGAAAGCCGGCAATCACTTGCTTGGCCAAATAGTAGCAGAGGTAACCTAGCATGACTCCCACTGTGTTCAAGAACATGTCGTCCACATCAAAGCTGCCCACCCGGCTGATGAGCTGGATGGTCTCAATGGCCAGACTGCTCAGGAGGCCAAAAAAGGTTACAAAGAGAAAGGATTGGAAGTAGTGACCCCGATAGGACACCCCTTTTCTCTGCTCTCTATACATAACAGGAACCAGAAAGCCAAAGGGCATAAAAGCCACTACATTGCCCACAATGTTAATGATCACATAGTCCATTCCAATGGTTTCCCAGTAGGCGATGTACCGCTTAATCTCCCGAAAAAGCTCCAGGTTCATCTGGTAGTCCTCGTGGGCTGCCCCTCTTCCGTATTTCTCACTAAAGAAAAGATAATATACCAGCATAATCATGTATGCGATAAAGCATATGGTCAATAAATTGCTAATTACCTTTTTCAAAATTTTTCACTCCTACTGACGCAAGGTTACATTCAACTCTTGCAATTTCTTCAAAATACCATCCATCAGTTCTGTGATGTCCTTGTCCTCCAGGGTGCGGTCCTTGGCCCGAAAGCGGATGGAGTAGGCAAGAGACTTCTCATCTTTTGCCACATTTTCTCCCTCGTATACATCAAAGAGGTGATAATCCTCCAAAAGTTTGCCCCCGGCAGTTCGAATTACTTCCTCAATCTGTCCCGCCATAACTGTCTTTTTCATAACCAGAGAAATATCTCTAGTGACAGCTGGGAACTTGGCAATTCCCTCATATTTTACATCAAAGTCAGCCAGATCTGCAAGCATTTCTACATCCAAAACAGCCACATAGACTCTGGTCTTCATATCATAATTGTCAGCCACCTCTGGGTGAACCTCACCGATATAGCCTGCCTCCCTGCCATCTAAGAGCACATCGGCCTGGCGGCCAGGGTGCAAAAATGGGTGCTTGTTTTTAGGCATATAGCTGGCCTTACTCTCAATTCCCAGTTTTTCCATTACTTCTTCCACGCAGCCCTTCATGTCAAAGAAGTCTCCCTCTCCGTACATACCAAGGCAAATCTGCATGCGCTCCTCTGGAAGTTCTGTGAGAGGCAGGGCCTTTGGCAGGTAGATATTGGCCATCTCATAGAGGCGAACATCCTTGTTGCGGTGGTTAAAGTTGGTGGACAGAGAAGTCAACATACCATTTAATGGAGATGTTCTCATCATGGAGTAATCCACACCCAGTGGGTTGGAAATCTCAATAGCCTGTCTGAGTTTAGAATCCTCTGGCAAAAGAAGCTTGTCAAATACCTTAGGACTCTCAAAGGAATAGGTCATTCCCTCGGAAAAACCAAAGGTCTCCACAACTGTACGAATCATGTTGGAAATCTCTGTCTGGTAGGAAAGTCCTCCCTGGGTTGCCTCTCCCTTTGGCAGGCTGGTAGGAATCTTGTCATAGCCGTAGAATCTGGCAACCTCCTCTGCCAAATCTGCCAGGCGAAGAACATCCTGACGCCAGGTTGGAATAAATACAGTCTTCTTTTCCTTGTTTGGAATCAAATCCACCATAGACCAGTACTGGCACATCTCCTCTTCGCTGGCATCAATTCCCAAAAGAGAGTTAATGCGGTCCACATCATAAGGAACCTCAATAGGCTCTTTTTTCTTAGGATAAACATCCACGCAACCGCCTACAACCACGCCGGCTCCCAACTCCTCAATGAGCTGGCAGGCACGGTTCATGGCCTCCATGGTGGTATTTGGGTCAAGGCCCTTTTCAAACTTGGCCTGGGCATCGGTGCGAAGTCCCAACTTCTTGCCGGACAGGCGGATGTTGGTTCCGTCAAAGCAAGCGGCCTCAAAGAGCATGGTCTTTACATCATCTGTGATTTTGGAATTTTCTCCACCCATAATACCGGCGATTCCCACAGATTTTTCCCCGTCGCAAATCATGAGTACGGAGGAATCCAGTTCTCTGTCCTGACCGTCTAGGGTCTGGAATGTCTCTCCCTCCTTCGCTCTCTTTACCACAATCTTCTTGCCTGCAATAGTATCTAAATCATAGGCATGCATTGGCTGTGCATACTCTTCCATTACATAGTTGGTAATATCTACAATATTGTTGATTGGGCGAATTCCAGAAGCCGCCAATCTTCTCTGCATCCACTCAGGGGATGGTCCGATTTTAATATCCTTTACCACTCTGGCCACATAGCGGCTGCAAAGGTCTGTGTCCTCTACAGAGACGGAGATGTAATCCTCTGTCTTTTCCTCATTTCCTGTCTCTGTCACAACAGGTGGAACAAAAGGCTTGCGGAAGGTAGCTGCTGCCTCTCTGGCAATACCCAAAACACCGAAGCAGTCCACACGGTTGGAAGTTACCTCGTACTCAAAGTTGGCATCGTGAAGGCCCAAAAGTTCCACCACATCAGAGCCCAGTGGGGCATCCTTGTAATTTGGATTATCACTCAGGATGTAAATGCCATTTTCAGCTGCATCCGGGTAAAAATCTCTAGAAGAACCCAGCTCTTCTACGGAGCACATCATACCAAAGCTCTCCACACCTCTGAGTTTAC
>JAILSA010000018.1 GCA_024697885.1 Eubacterium sp.
AGACTTTACGATAAAGTTAAGTGGAAAGCCCAAAGCTGTTTTATCTTTGGCAGACGTTCTACAGGAAGGATGGATTTACGCCTTTTAGATGGTACTAAAATCAACGCATCTGTAGGATGCAAAAATCTTAGATTGTTGGAAGCGCGGAAAAATATTCTTATAGAACAGAGAAAGGTGGGTTAGAGGCGGTTCCTCCTACAGGCAAGCCTATGGGTTTCCCCGCCGAGAATTTTATGACACCTATGGACCGAGCTATGTACACAGCCAAATCCAAGGGTAGAAATGGCGTTAGATGTCTGTAAATCCCAAGACTGGGGCAATCCTTTTATTGACATCCAATTTAAAATAGGCTAGAATATCACGGAATGATTTTGTAAGGATGACAAAAAAAGGAGAGATTAAAAATGGGAATGCACTACAAAAAAGAGATAATTTCACCAGAGGTATTGCAAGAATTGTATTCTCTTACCCCAGAACAGAAGAAGGCAAAGGCAGAGAGAGATCAGGAAGTTAAGGACATTATTTCCGGTAAATCCGATAAGTTTTTGGTTATTATCGGACCTTGTTCCGCAGATCATGAGGACTCTGTCTGTGAATATATTACCAGATTGGCCAAGGTTCAGGAGCGCATTGAGGAAAAGGTTCTTATTGTGCCAAGAATCTATACCAACAAGCCTCGTACAACAGGCGAGGGATACAAGGGCATCGTTCATCAGCCAGACCCTGAGAAGGCTGAGGACTTTATGGAGGGCTTGATTGCCATGCGTAAGATGCATCTTCGCGCTATTTCCGAGACCGGACTTTTCGCCGCAGATGAGATGCTCTACCCAGAGAACTGGCCTTATATCAGCGATGTTTTGACTTATGTAGCAGTGGGAGCTCGTTCCGTAGAGGACCAGCAGCACCGCATGACTGTTTCCGGAATGGATGTGCCAGCTGGCATGAAGAACCCAACAAGTGGAGATATCTCCGTTATGTTGAATTCTGTAATTGCTGCCCAGGCATCCCACACCTTCCTCTACCGAGGATATGAGGTGACCACCGATGGAAACCCATATGCCCACACTATTTTGCGTGGAGCAGTAGACAAAAATGGTCAGAATATTCCAAACTACCACTATGAGGATTTGGATAATCTGGCTTGTAAATATGCAGAGCTTAACCTCTCAAATCCAGCATGTATCGTGGATGCCAACCACTCCAATTCTGGCAAGAAGTATGCAGAGCAGCCAAGAATTATCAGTGGTGTAATGCACAGCCGCGCATGTAATTCAGACATTGAGAAAATGGTCAAGGGTGTTATGGTAGAGTCCTATCTCTTGCCAGGCAACCAGTCTGTTCACGAGCACGAGTACGGCAAATCCATCACTGACCCATGTCTGGGTTGGGAGGAGACTGAGAAGCTCTTGGACAAAATTGCCAACACACTTTAATTTGGATAAGCAAAGAGATTTTGGTCCCGTCTATTACAGGCGGGACTTTTCACATTTTGTACAAAGATAAGGGGTAGAATAAGAAAGTATTAGCGAAAAAAGGAGGAAATGGTCGGGATGATTGAAGTAAAAAATCTGGTCAAGCAGTACGGTGACCACCGAGCAGTAGATGATTTGTCCTTCCATGTGGATCAGGGACAGATTGTGGGATTTTTGGGACCAAATGGTGCCGGAAAAAGTACTACCATGAATGTAATTACGGGATATATAGCAGCCAGTCAGGGACAGGTTCTGATTGACGGCCACGATGTGATGGAGGAGCCGGAGGAGGCCAAGAAGTGCATCGGCTACCTGCCAGAGATTCCCCCTCTCTATCCGGATATGAGGGTATGGGAGTACTTGGAATTTGTATATGAATTAAAAAAATGTAAGAGAGAGGACAAGGAAGAGGTTCTTGAAGAAATCATGGAGAGAACCCAGATTTTGGACGTGGAAATGCGTCTGATCAAAAACTTGTCCAAGGGATACAAGCAGAGAGTGGGTCTGGCGGCGGCCATGATTGGCAACCCCAAAATACTGATTCTGGACGAGCCTACCGTGGGCCTGGATCCAAAGCAGATTTTGGAAATTCGTGACCTCATTCGGGAACTCAGCAAGGACCACACCATCCTTCTAAGCTCCCACATTATGCAGGAGGTCAGCGCCGTCTGCAACTATATTTTGATTATTAACGAGGGAAAACTGGTGGCTCAGGGAAGCCCGGACCAGATCGCCGGCAGCGTGGAGCAGTACAACCAGATTGATTTCACTGTTAGAGCAGGGGAGGCCGAGGTGAAGGAGGCCCTAGAAGGTATGGAGGGAATCCGCAGCCTGGAAATCAGTCAGGAGGAGACAGAGTGTCAGGTTCAGGTTAAGACCGATGTGGAAACGGATCTTAGAGAAGAGATTTTCTTTGCCCTAGCAGAGGCTAAGAAGCCTATTGTGGCCATGAACATGTACCAGCCAAGTCTAGAGGAGGCCTTTATTGCCCTGACTGGTCAGGGAAGCGATCAGGGAGCCAGTCGCAAAAATAAAAAAGAGGAGGCAAAGGACAAATGCTAGCAGTA
>JAILSA010000021.1 GCA_024697885.1 Eubacterium sp.
AGAAGGGTCAGATTGTCCTGAATGTCATATTCCAGGGTGTGGCCTTCCTCAAAGGCAATGGCCTCAAAGGGGAGGATGGCGGCCAGGGCGGTGTGGCTAAAATCCACCTCCTGAACCAGCGTTTCAGCCTGCTCAATGCGGGCCAAATCCAAAAGGTCATGAACCATAAGAGACATGCGGTCGTTTTCATATTTGATATTATCCAACCACTGGTTTTGTCCCTCCTGTCTCTGAAGGAGGGCTAAGTTAGCGTCAATGGTGGAAATGGGTGTTTTTAACTCGTGGCCTGCATCGGAGATAAAAACTTTTTGTTTTTCGTAGGCCTCCCGGATGGGGCCGATTACCCAGTTGGACAGGAGGATGGACAGGATCAAAATAAGGATGATGGCGATTCCACCAAAGATTAACATATGCCCCAAAAGAGTTTCAATGGCAGCATATAGAACGCTAATATCCATAAGTGTGACCATGGTGTAGTCATTGCCATAGGTAATGAGATAAACCATATTTTCGTGACTTCCGTAGTCGGAGGAAGAGGACAAAAGTTGTTTTGACAGGTCCTGTAACTCCTGGTCACTGAGACCGGAGGTTTGTTGGTTGGTGTACTCCTTGACTTGTCCTTCCTTGTCAAAAATTACGGCATAAAAGGTGGAGAGTCGGTAGCGATGGCCCAGGTCTTCCTGTAAATCTTCTTTTTCCCTTTGGCTGATAAAGCCGTCCCCCTTGGGCGGCTGGGGAAAATCCCCTGTGTCGCCCATGGCAGAACCGGAGACAGAAGAAGGCAGGGAGAGGCCGGGGCCGGAGACGGTGGAACCTGGAAAATTGTCCAGGGGGAGGCCGTGGCTGTCGTAGGCATCTGCGTAAATCTGCATCATTTCCCGATTTTCACTTTGTAATTTGCTGGCAGTGGAAAAATAGATAATCAAAAGAGTAATCATCCAAATCAGGACAAAGACTGACATGATTACAATTTGCACACGCCGCTTGGTTTTTTTGAACATAGGCTATCCCCTCAACTCATATCCCATGCCCCGCACGGCCTTGATCTGACTCTTGGCCCCGATGAATTTAAGCTTCTTGCGGGTAAAGGAAATATAGACTTCTACATTATTATATTCAGCATCATTTTCGTAGCCCCAGATTTTCAGGGCAAGCTGCTCCCTAGAGACGATTTGGCCCTGGTTGGCAATAAAATACTCCAGAATGTGGAACTCCTTCTCGCTCAGCCGGACCTCCTGTCCGGTGGTCGTGCAGGACAGGGTGGAGGTCTGAGTATCTAGTACAAGGTCTCCGGCAGACAGACTTCCGTCGGCGGTATTTACATTGCGGCGGCAGAGGGCGCGAACCCGGGCCAAAAGCTCCTCCACCTGGAAGGGTTTGGTCAGGTAGTCATCTGCCCCGGAATCTAATCCGGTCACCTTGTCGTCAAGACTGGTTTTGGCCGTCAAAAGAAGTGTAGGGGTTTTGATCCCCGCCTGGCGTCCCTGACTTACAATGTCAAAACCGTTGATTCCAGGTAGCATAACGTCCAAGATAGCGGCGTCGTAAATTCCACTCAGGTAGGCGTCTAGCCCCTCCTGGCCGTTATAAAAAGTATCCACCTCATAATTTTCCTGGCGCAAAAGTTCCCTCTCGGCATCCGCCATTCTTTTTTCATCTTCTACAATCAAAATCCTCATAGGCCCCATCCTTTCTACCTATATTTTACTATTGATGGGAAAATTATAAAATATGGACATTGAAGTTTTCTTGAAAATATTCAATCTTTTTTCAATCTTTGGCTGATATAGTGGGGACAGAAAATGAAAAAAATAGCTTAAGGAGTTGATGGTTATGAGACGAAAATTGTTAGCGCTCTGCTTGACAAGTGCCCTGGTGGTGTCTAGTTTGACTGCCTGTGGAAATTCCACAGAGGAGACTAAAACCTCTAGCACCCAGGCCACCAGTGATGAGGAAAAAACTACCATTGAAGAGAAATTGAATTTGGCAAATAACGAGTCCCTGGAGTGGACCTATTCCTCCGATGCAGATGCATGGGTTATGTCCATTGTCAGCACAGTTCTCTATCCGGAGATCGAGGACCAGCAGGGGGCTTCCGTCTGTGTGCCAGGTGCCTATGTCAAGGGAATTGACCAGGATGGAGATGGCAAGGAAGATGTGACTGGGAAGGAGGCCAGCGAGGCGGTACAGGGAAATCTGGTGATTGACACAGAGGCCCAGATTACCAGCAGCAACGGCCAGGTCTACACAGCGGCTACAGCTCCTGTCATTGTAAACACCGGGGCAGCAGGTTACGGTTCCTCCACCAACACTCAGGCTTCCACCACATATGCGGCGGAGGGTTATATCAATGTGGCCTGTGGAAACCGAGGCAAGCAGGATTCTATTACAGATTCCGATGGCAACACCACCTACACAGGAGATGCCCCATGTTGTCTGGTAGATCAAAAAAATGCAGTGCGTTTTATTAAGTACAACATTTTGCTGGGAAATCTTCCTGGAAGTGTAGACTACTTTGTCTCCACAGGGGGCTCTGGCGGCGGTGCCCATGCCACCATGCTGGCTGCCACCTCCAATAATTCAGATTTTTATGATTACGAAATCGAAGCAGGGGCCGTAGGAGTTTACCGAAATTCTGATGGCACTTACTCCACCACCGTATCTGTTGAGGGCACGGACTATGAACTCAGCGATGGCATGTGGGGCTGCATTGCCTACTCGGCCATTACCTCTCTGGCAGAGGCGGATATGGCCATGGCCTTTGAGTACTATATGGACACAGACTACGATTTTAACACAGACTTCCAGTCCCAGGTGGCAGAGTATCTGTCTGCAGAATACATGGAATACATCAACGACCAGAAACTGACTGTGGAAGAGTCTAAGGTTGGCTACGACCTAAACGGAGACGGCGACAAAAAAGATACCATAGATTTGACCATAGAATATGACAAGGAAAAATACGCGGATACCAATGGTTACGGCGGAACTTATCTTGATTTGTACCTGGCAGAGTTCAAGGCAAATCTTCAGGAGTATTTGGATAAGCTAGATTATGCCGAGGGCTGGACCTGGTTTGATGAAAATGGCAAGGCCCTGTCTGACAGTCAGGTGGCAGCCATGACCTCTCAGGATCGTGTGGAGGCCTTTTTGGAAGGAAGATATACCAAGTCATCCTCTTCTGACAAGGGAGGTATGGGAGCAGGCGGTCCTGGTGGCAACGGTGGTCCCGGTGGCAGTGGCGGCCCAGGTGGCAGTGGCGGTCCTGGAGATGGCCAGGGCCCAGATGGAGCAGTCTCCGGCGGAGCTGTTTCCGGAGGAGCCATGGGTCAGATGCCAAGTGGGGAAAAGCCAAGTGGAGGAAAGCCTTCTCAAAATTCGGAAAGCGGTGATTCCATGGAAGTGGGAACACCAGACCAGGGAACAACCCAGGCTTCCGGCTCTGGCACCGACTCTTCTAACTATTCCACCTATGAGGAAATGCTTTCATCCTACCAGGAAGATATAGCAGAAATCCAGGCAGGCGATCAGTATGGCAACAACATTGTGGACCTATACAATCCTTTGAATTACATAGGAAACGAGGGAACCGATGACCCTAGCTGGACCCGTATCGTCATGGGAGCATCTGAGGGAGATATGTCCATGTTCTCCTCTCTCAACCTACAGATTGCCTACTTGAAGGCAGGTGTGGACTGTCAGATTGAGTGGCAGTGGGACGGTGGCCATGTGCCATCAGAGATTTTGGGAGACTCCCTAGCACTCTATGTAGACCAGATGTATGGCCAATATGTAGAGGGAGCCAAAACGGTGGAAAAAGCAGAGGCCAAAAGTCAGACAGAAAATGGTGATTCCACAGAGGCGAGTGGTACAGACCTGACTTCCTGGGTAGACTACTCAGAAGCAGAGGGAGTGAACTTCTCCCTAGCTGATGCCCTTTCCTACCGAACAGCAGGGGCCAGCAAGGCAACACCAGGATTTGATGTAATAGACTACGGCCAGGAGGACTATGTCTTTGGAGACAGTGACTCCGATGCCAGACACTGGAATAAGTACCTCCTCAAAGTTTTGGAGGAAAATAAAGAAAGCCTAGAGGCGCTTTTTAACAAAGACGAATAAAATATTGAAATTTACATTGGGAATGTCCCGCAGTAATTGATCTGTGGGGCATTTTTTGTTTTTTGGGTGAAAACATGGTAAAATAAGAGTATGTGTAAAGTGTGATTTTGAGGGAAAAGGAGATGTATTTATGAAGAGCAAAAGATGTTTGGCCATACTGCTTGCAATCGTCATAACAGTTAGTGGAAGTATGGGAACAGGGGGCCAGGAAGCCAGGGCCAAGGGAAAGACCCTTTGGTTAAAAAAATCCAGTGCAAGTTTGAAAATCACGGGAAGCAAGGAGAAGTCCAAGTACGGAACAGCCCAGATTTCTGTAAAAAAAGCCAAGAAAGTAAAAATCAAAAAGATTTCTTTTAAGTCAAAAAATAAAAAGGTGGCCACCGTTAATTCCAAGGGAAAGGTGACGGCCAAGAAGGCAGGAAGCACGAAAATCAAGGTTTTGGTCAAGTACAAGTATAAGTACAAGAAAAAGAAAAAGGCCAAAAAGACCTTGAAAAAAACTTTTTATTATAAGGTTACAGTAAAAGATCAAAGAAAAACTACAACAAGTACAAAGACTACGGCAACACCAAAGCCTGCCACAAAGGCACCAGTGGTAACTGCCAGCCCGAAACCAACCAACAAGCCAACGGCCAGTCCAGTTCCAACAGCGGAGCCTTTGACCAAACCAATTGAGGAACTGACCTTTTACAAGGAAAAATATGTCACCTATGTAGGTGGATACACAGGAGTTAAGCCAGTGATTTTGCCTGTAGATGCGGATGTAACAGCCTTAGAATTTAGCTCTGAGGATGATACCATAGCCAGTGTGGGAGAAAATGGTATCATTAAGGGAGTTGGTGCAGGAACTACCCAAATAAATATTCGCACAACCGATGGAAGTAATCTCAGCCGACAGGTGGAGATTATGGTTATGGAGAATCAAGAAGCTGTAAAGCCAGTCGACGACTTGTACGAAAGTGCGCGTACAGAATTAATAGGGCAGATTGCGGAAAAGTTGGGAACGGCACCGGAGGAAGTAAATCTCGAAAGTATGGTGAATAGTTCTTACAAAATAAAGAAGGTATACAGTAATTTCATTGATGAAAAGGTTGAGCCTGAGGCGGAAAAGGATACGGAGTCCTACTCCCTAGAAGACAAGACATCGGAGGATGCGGTAACAGCGCTCTATTCTACATCCAAGGACACAGACAATATGGAGGATGAAATCAGGGAAGACTTATCCGCTGTAATGAAAGAAATCGATGAAGCTGCATCCATCACAGAGCTGATGAATATGAATGTAAAATATATGACGGAGGGCTATCAAGGTTTGCTTCCAACTGTAGATGTGGGGAATGTGACCTTGACTGAAGCTGACAAATATAAGATGCGTTATATCGTCGATGATGAGAAAATGAATTTTTACATCTCGGATGAGGATTTTAAAAATGTAAAGTCGGAAAAGGCAAGCCAACTCCGTTTATATGTGGCGGAATGTTTGAAATTAGCGGGAGAGACAGACCGCACAGAGAGAAATCAAAATATTGATTTGATAATGAAAATGATGGAAGAACTTACGGTGGAAGAGGATGAATTGTTAGAGGCCCTAGATCCATCTATGTCAGAAGAAGATATAAAGACCCAGTTGGCGACCCTAAATCCAGTCTGCTGTAATCTGAAGGCAATTTGCAGCGCATTATCAGACATAAAATACGGAGATTATTTTGAAAGCATCTTAGGAGATGAATTAAGTGGTAACGAAATCGTAAAACTACAGTGCCTGGCTCAATTATATTTTTTGGATGACCTTTGTGATGATGAGAAAAATCTGCAGGCGCTAAAGGAACTTTTGAAATTCCGTATTAGTGATCAGTTCGCCACCTACACAGAGGAAGGATATGACCTATATAACAATTTAATGGGGACCTGTTTAAACATAACAGGAGGACAACTTGTAGAGGGTGAAGATGCCTACGGAATGAAAATGCACAATCTTCCAGTGGAGAAGATTCCATGGGATTTTAATAAATTCTATTGTGAAGAGGAAGTTACAGGGGAAGAAAGGGAAGAAGTAGAAAACCTCAGCAAGGATATTATTGAGGAATACCGTCTTGTAATCCAGGAATGTAAGTGGATGGATGATAGCACAAAGCAGGCAGCGATTGACAAAATCGACAAGATGAATGTCTATGTTTTCGGGCCGGAAGAAGAAGACTATAAAGAGCAAAACTATGTTACATTAGCGGACCTTGACACCAAGGCAGAAGGGGGAAGGCTGGTAAGTAACATCAAAAAAATAGCTGCTGCAGATGCCAAGAAAAGTGTGACACTATCAGGCAAAGATTGGCCGAAAGAAAAATGGGTGACGGATTCATTGACCATAAATGCTACTTACGGCTGTGTGCAAAACTCATTTTTCGTGCACACAGGAATCTTAGAGGCCGGTGAAGTATACACCTTTGGAGAGGGAAAAAGTAGTAAAAACCTGGGAAGACTTGGCATTGTAATCGGTCATGAAATCGGTCATGCCTTTGATAGTAATGGTTCCAATTATGATGGAGAAGGGCAAGCAAGTGACTGGTTTACCACAAAGGACAAGGAAACCTGGTTGACTAAGCAAAAGGCTCTGGTAGACTATTATAACACCTTCTTTATTGATACATATGAGGGAAGAGAGGAAAATAAGGGCTACTTCCTGAACGGAGAGTTTTCCTTAGTGGAAAACATGGCGGACTTAAGTGCGGTAGAAGTAATTACCCATTTGGTAGTAAGGGAAAGCCTAGAAGATGATACCAAAGAAAAGTTACAAGAGGTTTACAAGAATTGGGCTTATATGTGGAGCCAGAGTCATCCAATAGAAGCAGAGGTATTGGAAAAAAATATCCACGGGCAAGGTACAAGCAGGGTGAACGGACCAATTAGTATGATGGATGAATTCTATGAATCCTTTGGCGTAAAAGAGGGGGATGGCATGTGGCTGGCGCCAGAACAGAGAGTAAGAATATGGTCTTATAATTGTAGAAAAGAGTGTAATAATCGGGCCCTCCGGCAAGTGCAAAACTTGACAGAGGGCCTAATCCATGATATAACACCCATGAGCGGTATTCGTAGGAAACTGCATCAGATGAAATGTGTGTCACTGCCTAGGAGGTGATGACATGCAAATAGGAATGATTGGCGCTGGCAAGGTGGGTTGTTCGCTGGGAAAGTATCTGGCAATCAACCGTGAGCTGAGACAGGCCGGACACCTGTTTACAGGTTTTATAAGCAAATCAAAGGAGAGCGCAGACCAGGCTGCGACTTTTACCAAAACCAGGTCTTTTGATAAGCTGGAAGAATTCGTAAAAAATAACGACATAATCTGTGTGGCCACGCCGGACGGTGTGATCGCAGAGGTTTGGAATGAAATAAGACATGCAGGCTTTTCCCTGGAGGGAAAGATCTTCTGCCATTTTAGTGGCTCATTATCATCCGATGTTTTTTCTAATAGAAGAGAGTTGGGCGCAGTCGCCGCCTCCCTTCATCCTATGTTTGCCTTCAGCAACAAATTTACCATGTATCAACAATTGAATCCGGTGATTTTTACCATGGAGGGAGACCCAGAGGCCCGAGCTATCCTGCGGGAGGTTTGGGGATGCTGTGGCAATACCCTTCGAGAGATTCCGACGGAAAAGAAAGCCAAGTATCACGCGGCGGCATCCACCCTCAGTAACCTTTTTATTGGACTTTTTAGGGAGGGCCTTTTCTTGCTGGAAGACTGCGGCTTTTCCCAGGAAGAAGCCAGAGAACTTGTGAGACCTCTGGTGACGGGAAATGTGGAAAAAATGCTTGAGGAAGAACCGGTCCAGGCCTTGACGGGGCCAGTGGAGAGAGGGGATATAGAGACCCTTTCTAAGCACCTGTCTGTCCTGGAGGGAAGGCAGAGACAGGTCTATGAGAATTTGTCTCTGGATTTGGTGGAAATCGCTCAGATTAAGCATCCCGAGCGAGATTACAGTCAATTAGAAAAAATGCTAAAGGAGAATAGATAAAATGAAAAACACAGTACTTACTCTTCAAAAAATGAAGGAGGAAGGAAAGAAGATTTCAATGCTGACAGCCTATGATTATTCAACTGCCAAGCTAGAAGACCAGGCGGGGGTCAACTGCATTTTGGTGGGAGACTCTCTGGGCAATGTGATTTTGGGCTATGAGGACACGATTTCTGTCACCATGGAGGACATGATTCATCACGGGGCAGCAGTGGCCAGAGGTGCCAAAGACGCCTTTGTGCTGGTGGATATGCCTTTTATGTCCTATCAGACTTCCGTCTATGACGCCGTTGTCAATGCTGGGCGCCTGATGAAGGAGGGCCATGCCGACGGTGTGAAACTGGAGGGCGGCGTCTCTATTTGCCCACAGATTAAGGCCATTGTGGAGGCGGGAATTCCAGTGTGCGCTCATTTGGGATTGACCCCACAGTCTATTAAGGCCTTTGGCGGTTTTAAGGTCCAGGGAAAATCCGAGGAGGCTGCCAAGCAGATTATTGAAGATGCCCTGGCAGTGCAGGAGGCCGGTGCCTTTATGATTGTTTTAGAGGGAATTCCAAGTGCAGTAGCAGACCTGATTACGGAAAAGGTAGAGGTTCCAACCATAGGAATCGGAGCTGGTAAGGGAACGGACGGCCAGGTTTTGGTTTATCAGGATCTCCTGGGAATGTTTTCCGATTTTACCCCGAAATTCGTTAAGCGCTACGCAGATTTGGGACAGATTATGACCAAGGCTTTTCAGCAGTATTTTGAGGAAATCCAATCCGGAGCTTTCCCTGCAAAGGAAAATGAGTATTCCATTGACGCTGAAGTTTTGAAAAAAATCCAATAAAATAAATGATGAGGAGAAAAGACAATGAAAATCGTATCAAGTGTAGATGAAGTGAGAGCTCAGGTAAAGGAGTGGAGAAAGGAAGGCCTCAGTGTGGGCCTGGTTCCTACCATGGGATATCTTCACGAGGGACACAAGAGTTTGATTGACAAGGCAGTGGAGCAAAATGACAAGGTGGTTGTCAGTGTTTTTGTCAATCCAATCCAGTTTGGACCAAGCGAGGATTTGGCCACCTATCCAAGGGATTTGGACAGGGATGCCAAGCTCTGTCAGGAGGCAGGAGCTGATTTGATTTTCCATCCGGAAAAGGAAAACATGTACTTTGATGATTTTTGTACTTATATAGATATGGACGGCTTGACCAAGGGCCTGTGTGGAAAGACCAGACCAATCCACTTCCGGGGAGTTTGTACCGTTGTGGGAAAACTCTTTAATATTGTGGGACCGGACCGAGCTTATTTTGGTCAAAAGGATGCCCAGCAGTTGGCTGTAGTGACCCGTATGGTCAGGGATTTGAACTTTGATTTGGAAATTGTGGGCTGTCCAATTATTCGAGAAGAGGACGGTTTGGCCAAGAGTTCTAGAAACACCTACCTATCCCCAGAGGAGAGAAAGGCAGCAGTCGTTCTTCACCAGGGATTAGAAGAGGGCAGGAAGATGATTGAGGCCGGAGAGACCCAGGTTTCCAAGGTGGTAGAGAAGATTACCCAGGTGATTGAGAGCCAGCCACTGGCCAGGATTGACTATGTGGAAGCGGTTAATTTTGAAAATATTGAGGCCATTGAAAAGGTGGAGGGCAAGGTTTTATTTGCCATCGCTGTCTATATTGGTAAGACGAGATTGATTGACAACTTTATTGTAGATATGAAATAAAAAAGATAGGAGTTAGAGAGATGACAATTCAGATGCTGAAAGGAAAAATTCACCGAGCAGTAGTAGTGCAGGCAGAGCTCAACTATGTGGGAAGTATTACCGTTGACCCTGTTCTTATGGAGGCAGCAGGCATTGTGGAGTACGAGAAGGTTCAGATTGTGGATGTAGAAAATGGCAGCCGTTTTGAGACCTACACCATTGCTGGAGAGCCTGGAAGTGGCATGATTTGCTTAAACGGGGCAGCAGCTCGCCAGGTGCTGACAGGAGATCACGTAATCCTTATGAGTTACTGTGATTTGACTCCGGAGGAAGCAAAGACCCACCAGCCTAAGGTTGTTTTTGTGGACGAAAAAAACCAGATTAAGAGAGTGGCAAACTACGAGAAGCACGGAGAGTTGTCCTAAGGGGAGGTTCTTATGTTAAAAGGAAAAACCATCGTACTGGGGGTGACCGGTAGCATTGCCGCCTACAAAATCGCCAACCTGGCCAGCATGCTAGTCAAGCTGCAGGCGGATGTTCATGTGCTCATGACTCAAAATGCTACGAATTTTATTAATCCCATCACCTTTGAGACCTTGACTAATCACAAGTGTCTGGTGGATACCTTTGATCGAAATTTTAATTACAATATTGAGCATGTGGCCCTGGGAGACCGGGCAGATGTGGCTCTGGTGGCACCCGCCTCTGCCAATGTTATTGCCAAGATGGCACACGGCATTGCAGATGATATGTTGACCACCACTCTTTTGGCCTGCAAGTGCAAGAAGATTGTGGCCCCTGCCATGAACACCAACATGTTCGAAAATCCTATCACCCAGGACAATATAGAGATACTAAAAAAATACGGCATGAAGGTTATTGAGCCGGATACGGGGCGCCTGGCCTGCAATGCCGTGGGCAAGGGGAAAATGCCTTCCGAGGAGGTCCTTCTCCAGCACATTTTAATGGAGGTTGCCTGCCCTCATGACATGGTGGGTAAGAAGGTTTTGATTACCGCGGGAGCCACCAGAGAGGCCATTGACCCGGTTCGTTTTATCACCAACCATTCCACTGGCAAAATGGGTTATGCCCTGGCTACTGTGGCTGCCAGAAGGGGAGCTCAGGTGACCCTGGTCAGCGGCCAGACCAATTTGCAGCCACCTCTTGGGGTGGAGCTTGTGTCCATCCAGTCTGCGGCGGATATGTTTGAGGCGGTCACCAGCCGGGCCAAGGACCAGGATTTTATTGTTAAGTCTGCGGCTGTGGCAGATTATACTCCAAGCCAGGTGGCCCAGGAGAAAATCAAGAAAAAGGATGGGGATATGGCCATTCCTCTAGAGAGGACTCAGGACATCCTCCAGTGGCTTGGGGCCCACAAGAGAGAGGGCCAGGTAATCTGTGGTTTTTCCATGGAGACAGAGAATATGCTGGCCAATTCCCAGGCCAAGCTTGAGAAGAAAAATGTGGATATGATTGTGGCCAACAACCTGAGAGTTCAGGGGGCCGGCTTTGGAACAGACACCAATGTGGTGACCCTGATTGAGAGAGGGGCCGAAGCCCAGGAACTTCCTATAATGTCTAAGGAGGAAGTGGCTGGCCAGATTTTTGATCGATTGTTGAAAATACTTGACCATTAGATTAGAGAAAAAAGATGTGACAAAATGCCTATTATGTGATATAATATCTTCGTAACTACTAGATATTGTTGTTTTTTAGCGGAGGTATATGAAATGGTAGCTACCACAGTAGGGAATGTTCGACAGAGTATGGCCAAGCACATCGGTCGCAAGGTCACGATTCGCAGCAATTTAGGGAGACACAAGTACGATGTCACAGAAGGTGTTATAAAGGAAACATACCCATGTATTTTCCTTGTTCAATTAGAAGGAGAGAACGAAGGCGTGAAAACTGTATCCTACAGTTACGCTGATGTAATCACACAAGATGTTCAGTTAACCTTATGTTAACAACCAATAATCATCCCAAAAGGAGCCTTGACTCAGTGCAAGCTGGGTCAGGGTTCTTTTTGCATTTACAGGTACCCCATGCTTTTTAGGATGAAAATCCAGCTAGTGAGGGTGACGGAGGAAAGCAGGGTGGTCAGGACGATGACGCTAGAAGTTAAGACCCCGTCGTTTTCTGTATTTTTGGCCATGATGTAGGCGGAGACGGTGGTAGGAGACCCCAACATAATCAAAATAGCCATGAGCTCCTGGTTGCGGTAGCCAAAGTAAACTGCCAGGGGGAGAAAGAGCAGGGGAAGAAGGATTAGCTTAATTCCGCTGGCCACCAGGGTTGGCTTGATTTTTTTGATGGCCTTGGCCCCTTCGAAGCTGGCTCCAATGGAAATCAGGGCCAGGGGTGAGGCGGTGTTTCCTACCATGTTAATGGCCTTGTCAAGGAAGGTGGGAAATTCTACATGGAAAAAGGCAAAGGGGAGGGCGATTACAATGCCCAGAAGAATAGGATTTTTGCAGATGTTAAGGAGGGTTGTTTTCATGTCCGGTTTTTCTTCTTGATTGCCTCCCTTAATGGTCAAAATCACCACGGCAAAAATGTTAAAGAGGGGAACGGCGCCGATGATCATGAGGGGAGCCATGCCCGCATCATTGTAGACATTGTCGATAAAGGCCAGGCCCAGGATGGCGGCGCTGCTGCGGTAGGCGGCCTGGATAAAGGCGCCCTGCTCCTCTTTGTTTTTCATAAGAAGGTTGGTCAGGCCCCAGATTGACAGGATGACAAAGAGGGTGACGCCGAAGCAAAAAAGCACATAGTCGCCCTGAAAATTTGACCGGAGGTCGCTTGTGGTCAGGTCCTTGAAGACTAGAACGGGCAGGGAGACGAAAAAGACATATTTGTCAATGCCCTTCCAAAAGGCCTGGTCTATGACCCGGAGTTTCATTAAAATTTTTCCCAGAATAATCAGGAGAAAAATGGGAAGGGTGGCGTTGATGCTATAGATAAAATTTTCCATATAAAATTCTTCTTTCTCTTTTATATTTGACGGGAACAATTATATCATCCCAGGCGTTGAGGGGCAAACAGTAAAAAACGGAAAGCGATATTACTGATATTTGTAGTATTTTTATACTATTTATATAACCAATAAATAAACAGTATACGGTCATTATAAGGATTTTTTAATAAAAAGGGAAAGAGATTGTAACAATTTAATTGTTATACTCCCAAGGGAGGTACAAAGTGACGAAAAACGAAAATTCACGCTTTTTGCCAGATGGAACTGTGCTAAATGATAGGTATCGGATTGATTCTGTCAGTAGTTACGGAAACTTTGGCATAACCTATGTTGGGTGGGACCTCTTATTAGACAGTCGAGTGGCTGTCAAGGAATTTTTTCCCATTAATCGTGTGGGAAGAAATATAGCATGTG